>JBARIB010000385.1:0-2219 GCA_049799535.1 Allostellaceae bacterium
AGCATCGCCTTTCGGCCGGTGTCGCCGGCAGCTATTCCGCACCGCCGACCAATCGCATCGTGCACGGCGCCGACCTTGTCCTGTTCGTCGGCTGCGATACCGGCGACCAAGTCACACTGAACTGGACCGTGCCGCCGCGCGGCGCCAAAATTGTACAAATCGACGCCGATCCCCTGGAAATCGGGCGCAGTTACCCGAATACGACCGGCCTCGTCGGAGACCCGAAAGCAACGCTGGCCCGTCTCGGGCAGGTTATCGGAAAACCAGTGCGCGATTCCGGATTCGCCGAGGAGACAGCGCAAATTGTTGCCGATTGGCGCGCAACGATGATCCCGCTGGCCGAGAGCGACACGGCGCCGACCCGGGTCGAGCGGTTATGCGCCGAGATTACTCGGGCATTGCCGTCCGATGGGATATTGGTGGCGGATACCGGGTATTCGGGAATCTGGACCGGTACGATGATCGAGCTCAACGGCGCCGGGCAGACCTATTTGCGGGCGGCGGGATCCCTGGGCTGGTCGTTTCCGGCCTCGCTCGGCGCCAAATGCGCCGCCGCCGGGCGCAAGGTGCTTTGTTTCACCGGCGATGGCGGCTTCTATTACCATCTTCCCGAACTCGAATCGGCGCGCCGCTGCGGCATCGCCGTGACCGTCGTCGTCAACAACAATTCCGGCTTCGGACAGAACCTAACCGGCGTCCGCCGGGTCGCCGGCAACCGGCCGGGGCGGGGAGAGGAGCTGATCCGCTTCGGACCGACTGACTTCGCTGCCGTCGCCAGGAGCTTCGGTGTGCGCGGCATCCGGATCGAACGGCCAAACGATATCGCGCCCGCCCTTGCTGAGGCTTTGGGTTCTGCCGAACCGTATGTCCTCGATGTCGTGACCGATCTCGAGCCGCGCGCACCGGAGCCGTGGGCGCCGGGACGGAGCGCGTAAGAGAATGCAGCATCAGGAGAGCCCCGTGGCATCGCGCTTAGTCATTGGATTGTTTCATTCGAGCGGGATCGCCGAAGACGCCGTCCACCGCCTTATCACCGAAGGGGTGTCACCGCGCGACGTCGCGCACCGGGTGCTGAAAGAGGTCGGCCCAACCCCTCCAATCTTGGACCCCGAGCTTGCGGCATTGGAGGTCGATCCGCTGGTGCTCGGCGATGCCCGCGAGAGTTTTGCGCAATACATCCGCAATGGCGAAACAGCGGTGTTCGTGCGGGCTATCTCGGACGAGCAGGTGGAGTTCGCCACAGACGTTCTGGAGCTCTATCTGCCGATCACGATCGAAGTCGTAGCGCTTCCCGAGAGACCGGCGAGCCCCAGCCCGTAACCGGAACAGGAACGCAGCCGCGCTCGGTCAGCGGGATGTCCGTGCGGCCAGTATGCTGGCCGGACAGGCTCCACGCGGTTTCGCCATGCCTCACCACATTGACGAGTGGAAGCGCTGGGCTCATGATCTCTCCTCCGCACAAGGTCTCGAGGCCACCCGATGGCCTCCAGCGGAGGGGGTGCCGCGAAAACTCGGCGCAGCGATCCTGCGCCATAGTCGCCCCCCTTCGACCAACTGCCAGCTGCCAAGCGCAGGCAATCCGATAACTATGTCTCGCGCCCGCTTCAGCAGCGAGATGGCAAGAGCCAGTTCCGGCGTAAGGCCAAAGCTGGCTCCGATCAATACGTAAGCCCCTTCCTGTACGCCTACCGCATTCGGGATCGCGAAGGCGATCGTGCGGATGGCGTAGAGAAGGCTTTCGAGAACCAGCACCGTCGCGAAACTCAAAGGGGTGCCGGCGAGCCGCAGCGCGATCCAGACTTCGACGGCGCTCAATATCCAGCAGGCCAGGTGCAAGCCAAATCCGCCCCATAACCCCGCCCGATTCCGGTAGATCTCCGCTAGTGCTGCGTGGAGGGCGGCGGCCCCTGCGGTCGTCCGCTCGGCCCAGCCACGGCCCAGCCGGCGCGCAAACCGATCAAAAAGAGCGAAACCATGGCGTTGGAGGAAGACAAAGGCGACGGCAAAAAGCCCGGTGGCGGTGAAGCCGACGGTGACCGGAAGCGCGAGCGGTGCATCGGGACGCAGGTCGACGAGCAGAAACAGACCGAGGGCCATGTACGCAAGTTTGGCGAGAAACTCGAGGGCGACATCGACCATCGTGGTCGCCGCGGCGGTGGTTCCCGACACGCCGCCCAGCGCCACGGCGCGCGCTCCGAGAACGCAGCCTCCCATCTGCG
>JBARIB010000386.1:0-1628 GCA_049799535.1 Allostellaceae bacterium
ATACGGTGATCCCTCGAAACGTGCGTGTCGCGGAAGCTCCATCGCATGGCAAGCCCGTCTTGATCTACGACCATGCCTGCGCCGGGTCCCAGGCCTATATTCGTCTCGCCGCCGAGATGTTGCGGCAATACGGTGCAATGCCGCTATGAGCGAACGTGCGCGGCGGCGCCCACTCGGGCGTGGCTTGGCGGTCTTATTCGGGGATGCCGAGACGGATCCGGCAGCCGAGGGCCAAACCCAGCGCCGCGTTCCTGTCGAGCTGCTCCGGCCGGGAGCGTTGCAGCCCCGCCGGCGCTTTGCGGAGGCTGAGCTTGACGCATTGGCCCAGTCGATCCGTGAGAAGGGAATTCTGCAACCGCTCTTGGTGCGGCCTGTTAGCGGCGAGGAAGCCGCTTTTGAGCTAGTTGCCGGCGAGCGCCGCTGGCGGGCGGCGCAGCGCGTCGGTCTGCACGAGGTGCCGGTGATCGTCCGCGCCTTTGCCGATTCCGAGGCCCTCGAGATCGCCTTGGTTGAGAACCTGCAGCGCGAGGACCTGTCCCCGCTCGAAGAGGCGGGGGCCTACAGCCGGCTGGTCGATGAATTCGGCCGGACCCAGGCTGGCCTGGCCGAAGCCGTCGGCAAGAGCCGCAGCCACATCGCGAATACATTGCGGTTGTTGTCCTTGCCGGCACCCGTGCGCCGCCGGTTGGAAGAGGGCGAGCTGTCGGCTGGGCACGCGCGTGCGTTGCTCGCCGCACCCGATCCCGTGGGGCTCGCCGCTGAGGTCGTGCGTCGCGGGCTCAATGTGCGGGCCACAGAGCGCCTGGTGCAGCGCCGCTCCGAGATGCCACATCCGAGGCGCCCGACCCGCGATGCCGACGCGATGGCGGTGGAGCGCGAACTCGGAATTCGCCTCGGGCTTCGCGTCACAATCGAGCCGAAAAAGCGCGGCGGCGCGCTCACCCTCCACTATGCGAGCCTGGACCAGCTCGACCGGATCCTGGACCTCTTGCGCAAGTAGAACGAGGCTGCGCCGCCCTGCTGCCGCTCAGTTTTCGAGGATGAACGTCACCTCCATTGTGACGCGGTACTCATCGATCTTGCCGTTTTCTACGCTGGCCTTATGCTCGATTATATGCAGACCCGTGATGCCGCGCAGGGTCCTGTTCGCTCGTGCGAGCCCTTCGCGCACAGCGGCATCGAAGCTCTCGGACGACGCGGCAGTGATCTTGGTGACGCTTGCTACTGCCATTGAGATCCTCCCTGGAAGCCGACGGCTAGACTCATCCTTCACCGTCAACAACCGGACGTTAACTCTTTCCCCACACTATCGCCAACCCCGGCCACCCTGGATGGGGGGATTCGAATCGCCGGTCGAAATACGAGGGCGGGAACCCCTCCTATCTCGCCGGGCGAGATTTCTCATGGGCTTGTTGCGCTACTCTCAGCATCGCCTCGCGGCAGATGGTTTCGGCAGGGATGCCGGTCGTCTTCATGTTGAGTTCGGCTTTCGCGACTTGGCCGAGCAGAGGCCGTAGTCTCGCCTCGCTCCACAAGCCGAGCTGGCGCCTATAACCGTCCTCTTGTTTGAAGAAAATCGGCGGGCGGGCGGTCCGCAATGCCTCTTCGAGGCTCGCACCGGCAGCGAT
>JBARIB010000387.1:0-2766 GCA_049799535.1 Allostellaceae bacterium
CGGCGACCCAGCGATAGGCCTTGTCGTACATCCGCGGGATGCTTTCGCGAAAGCGCGCGAGCATTTCTGGCTGGCTCTCGGTCAACTCGGCAATCAGCGCCTCGGCGCAGCCGAAGCGCGCCGCGCCCAGCAGCATTGCCGAGGCGATCGCGGTCGTGCCTTTGGTGATCCCGGCATAGGACATCTTCAGCGCCGACGCCGCGCCGATGGGCCCGTCGATGACGCGCCAATCGATCCCCCAATCGCGCAGTACCGCGGTCTGCCCCGCGGTCGAACCCGAGGCGTAAATCGTCGGGCTGTAGCCCGGGCGGGGCGGGCCGCCGATAATCCCGGCATCGACAAAGTGGGCGCCGGTCGGGGCGATAATCTCGCCGATGCGGATCGCAGTCTGCGGGCTGACCGCATTGCAATCGACATAAACGGGCTTGCGGTCGAGCGCCTTCAACGTCGGCGCCAAATGTCGTGCCAGCGACTCTGCCTCCCCGGGCGGCAGGATCGACAAAAAGAAATCGGCGCCAGCGAGAAGCTCCCGTTCGTTCGCCGCCGGAGCCATGCCGGCCGCCTTGGCGCGCTCGGCACTCCCCTGGCTGCGCCCAGTCAGCAAGGTGCGGACCGTCGCGCCGCTCTCGTGCAGCCTCCGGCCAACGCCGGCGCCCATCATGCCCTGAGCGATCACCCCAATAACAGCCATTGCCAACCTCCGACGAGGACCCGATCGGCGGCAAGGTATCGGTAGGACGTTGCTCTGGGAAGAGGCTCAAGCAGCGCCTTTTTGCCGTTCGGCAATTACCCGCTGCAATGCAGGCATGCCAGCGCGATAGCAGAAATCGCCAAAGCCCTCGCCGTCGGTGCGGGCGGAGGCGTAGAGCGCGAAGAGCGGGTCCAGCACCTCGGCGATGCCGTGCAGCGACACTTTGTCGGCGAGAAGAGTGTTGAGGCGGGAGCCCTCGAAATCCCCACCGACGAACAGGGCGTAAAAGCCCGGCATGCGGCCGACAATGCCGATGTCGCCGGTATAGGGCCGCGCGCAGCCGTTCGGGCAGCCGGTGACGCGGATGCTGAGCCGGTCGCGTTCGAGACCGTAAAGCCGCAGCTTCCTTTCGATCGCGGCGACGATGTCGTCGCGCACCCGCTCAGCCTCGGTCAATGCCAGCCCACAGGTCGGCAATGCCGGGCAGGCGAGGGCCCAGCGCTCTGCCGGGAGCATGTCGCCGGCGAGGCGAACACCATTCTCGCGCAACACCGCCTCGATGGCGTCCCGATCCTGCGGGCGGATCTCACTGAGGATAATATCTTGGCTCGGCATCAGGATCGGATCGCAGCGGAAGCGGCCGAGGATCTCACGCAGTGACGCCCGGATTTCGTCGACGATGCGGCCGCTCGAGACCGGTATGCCGAGGTAGAGCTTGCCGTCGCCCTGCTCGTGCCAGCCGAGATGGTCGGGGACCGCAAAAGCCGGCATCTCGCGGCACGGTTCGAGGGCCTTGCCGAGATATTGCGATAGCCGCTCGCGGGCCCACTCTTCGCCATTCTCGGCGATGACGTATTTGAGGCGGGCGTGGCGGCGATTGCCGCGGTCGCCGTGGTCGCGGTGGAGGCGAACGACGGCCGCCGCCCCGTCGAGCAGATCCTCGGGTTCGACAAACGCGACCGGGGTAGCGAGCCGCGGATAGGTCTTCGGGTTGTTGTGGGTCATGCCGTGCCCGCCGCCGAGCAGGAAATTGTACCCGGCGAGCCGGCCGCCCTCGAAGAGCGCAACGATCGCCAGGTCGTTGGTCAGCACGTCGATCGTGTTGTCCTCGGGGATCGCGAGCCCGATCTTGAACTTGCGCGGCAGGTACCGCTGGCCGTAAAGCGGGTCGGGGTCCTCGACGGCGCCTGTGTTCTCCTGCCAGCGCTCGCCGTCGACCCAGATTTCGTGATAGGCGCGGGTCCGCGGCAAGAGATGATTGGACAGTCGGCGCGTCTCGGCTTCCAGTCGGTCGTGCACCGAGTCGCGGATCGGCGCCGGGGTCGTCGTGACGGTGCGCACGACGTCGCCGCAGGCCGCCAATGTCGTCAGCAGCGCGATGTTGATCTCGGCGATCGCCGATTTGAGCCCGGCCTTGACGACGCCGTGAAACTGGATGCTCTGGCGCGTCGTGATCCGCAGCGAGCCATCGGCGTACCGGTCGGTGAGGGTGTCGAAGGCGAGATATTGCGCGGCCGTGAGCCTCCCGCCCGGGATGCGGACGCGGACCATGAATTGCCAGAGTTTGTCGTCGCCGCGCTGCTTGCGCTCGGTGGCGCTATCGCGGTCGTAACCTTGGTAGATGCCGTGGAATTTGAGAAGCGAATAGCCCTCTTTGTCGAACGGGGTGCTGGTGTCGGCGAGATCGCGCGCGATGTGGCCGCGCAATTGCCGGCTCTGCTGCTTGATCGCTTCGGGCTTCGAGAGTGTATCGATCTGGGCCATCACCGCTCCTCGGCGGTCGCTCAGCCGGCGACCGCGTGAGCGGCGAAGGCGTGGGCTTGCGCCGCATTGCGCGCAGTGACCGGCCCGAAGACCAGGGTCAGCAGCTCGTCCTCGCCGAATTCGGTGAGGAATTCAGCGAGCTCATCCAAGCCCACATCCAACACGCGACACCGATCGCCAGCAGCCTTTGCAATCACTCGAACGGGCAAATCTCCGGCGCCGCCGGCCCGGAGCAGCGCCGGCGGCAGGATGCGCATGCGCGAGCGTCGGCTCGGGCTCGCCTCGACCAATTGCGCGACGCTCCAGCCCTC
>JBARIB010000388.1:0-4311 GCA_049799535.1 Allostellaceae bacterium
CAGCCTTATTGGGCGACACCGCCGGTTATTATCGCGGCGCTGATCTACGTAACAATGGCGGCGATTACGTTTGCAACATTGCTAAGCGTGCGCGGCGGTCTGCGCCGCTTCGCCCTACGCGCCCGCCGCATTCGCGAGCATGGGCCGAACGCCGCATCGTTCGCCGACCGTAACAACATGCCTGAACTGGCCGAAGCCGCGGCCGAGTTCGATCGAATGGTCGAGGCTTTGCATCGTTCAGCTGCGGACATCCGGCGTACCGCGGAGGATAACGCGCATGCTTTCAAGACCCCGATCGCGGTGATCCGCCAAGCAATCGAGCCGCTGCGGCGCGCGCTGCCGCCGGACAACCAGCGCGCCCAGCGCGCCCTCGGGATCGTTGAGCACTCGCTGGATCGATTGGACGGCCTTGTCGCCTCGGCGCGTCGGCTCGATGAAGCGACCGCAGATCTCATGGCTGAGCCCCGCGTACCGGTTGATCTCGGCCGGGTCATCAGCCGACTGATCCAGATCCGCTCCAGTGTTCTTGCCAGCCACGACGTGTCGATCATTCTGGCAAGCCATGACCTGACGATGTCTGCGGACCTCCTGCCCGGGCTCTACGTCCTGGGCACCGAGGAGATGATTGAAACCGTCGTCGAGAACCTGATCGACAATGCCGTCTCGTTTTCCCCGGCCGGCGGTGAAGTCCTCGTTCACCTCAGCCGCGATGGCAGCTTCGCGCAGCTGAGCGTGTCCGACCAGGGCCCGGGGGTGGCGACCGAGCAACTCGAACATATCTTCGACCGCTACTATTCCGAACGTCGCGCCGAGCCGACGAGTGATGCTCCGCCGAGCTATTTCGGGATCGGATTATGGATCGCGCGCCGCAATGTCGAGGCCATGGAGGGGACCATACAAGCGGAAAATCGAACCCCGCACGGCCTGTGGGTTCACGTGCGTCTCCCGTTGGCGCCATACCGCGGCTAGAGGGGTCCATTGATCCCGTAATGGAAGCGAGGCTGAAAACCGGAATCTGGATGAGCGCGCTGATCCGGCGTTGCGATCTTGCCGCCATCCCGATCGCGGTGCTTGCTCGCGGCGACGCGGATGCCGGCGCGATCCTGCTCAAGTTCAACGGCGGAGCCGCCGGGTGCTTAGTGCTGACACAGGCACGCGGCCAAGATGGCGAGCTCTTGTGGTTGCGGGCGACCGGTCCTGCCCCAGTCCCCGAGGCCGAAGCGGATGCCTACATCGACCGGCAGCGGCGGCGAGATCCTGATATCTGGGTCGTTGAGATTGAAACCGGGTCGGCGGAAGCCGTTATTGACGGCAAACTCGCTTAGGAAAGATGACCAGAAGCCCACCCGCTGCCGACACGCCTGCCCATCCCGATGTCGAAATCAGCGGTTCGGAGACCGCCTTCAAGCGCTTTCTGCGCATGGACGTCTTCCGCTTTCGGCACCGCCTCTTCTCCGGCGAGTGGAGTGCCCTGCGCAGCTACGACGTGCTGCGGCGCGGATCCGCGGCGGCGATCGTGCTCTATGATCCTGATCGTGATGCTGTCGTCCTCGTCGAGCAGTTCCGGCTTCCGGCGCTGCTCGGCGGCAGCTCGCCGTGGCAGATCGAGGCCGTAGCCGGGCTGATCGACGGCGATGAGATGCCCGAAGCAGTCGCCATCCGCGAGACGCGCGAGGAGACGGGCCTCACCCTGATCGGTGAGCCGATCCCGATCCAACGCTACCTGCCTTCGGCAGGCGGCTCCGACGAAAGCGTTTTTCTGTTTTGTGGCCGCGTGGATTCGAGCGCTGCCGAGGGAATTCACGGCCTCGCCGAGGAGCATGAGGACATCCGCGTCGTGGTTAGGCCGTGGGCCGAGATCGAGGCGCAGCTCGATTCCGGTACGATCGAGACCGGTCACACCTTGATCGCCCTCTATTGGCTACTGCGCCACCGCAACCGCGTCCGGCGGCTGTGGTTGGCAACGCCGAGCGCGCTTTGAACCGGACACGATCAGCGGGGCACGAACGGTTTGAAATGCTTGGATAACGCCAAGCCCTGGCTCTGATAGGAGGACCCGATCCGGGTCCCGTAGAGTTTGTCTGGTCTGGCAATTAGCCGTTCATAGACGAGCCGGCCAATGATCTGGCCGTCCTCGATCAGGAAAGGCACCTCGTGCGAGCGCACCTCGAGCACAGCACGGCTGCCAGAGCCGCCGGTTTCGGGGGCGCCGAAGCCCGGGTCGAAAAATCCGGCGTAATGCACGCGGAACTCGCCGACAAACGTGTCGTAGGGCAACATTTCGGCGGCGTGATCGGGAGGCACGACGACAGCCTCGCGAGAGGCGAGAACGTAGAAATCGTTGGGGTCGAGCACGATCCCTGCCACTCCCCCTCGCCCGCCATGCGAATAAACCGCCTCCCAGAAATCACGCGGCTCGTAGTAAGAGCCGCGGTCGACATCGATTACGCCGGTATGCCGCCGCGCCTTAAACCCGACGATTCCACCCGCCTCGCCGCCCGCGACATCGACGGTAAAAGGGAGACCGTTGCGGATAGCCCGGGACCCGGCGGGTCCATCGACGAGACCAACCTCCTCGTGTAGACGCCGCAATGCCGCGTCGCTGAATCCAGGCGAGCCACGGCGAATGCGCAATTGGACGAGCCGAGAGCCGCTGCGCACGAGAATGCTGAAGGCGCGCGGCGAGATTTCGGCAAAGAGCGGGCCTTTATAGCCTTCGCGCACCCGGTCGAATTCCGTGCCGTAGTCGGTAATAACGCGCGCAAATACGTCGAGCCTACCGGTCGAGCTCTTCGGATTGGCCGCGGCCGAAGTGCGCTTGCGCAGCGATACATATTCGAGCAGCGGCACGATGTAGACGCAGTCCTTCTCGAGCACGGCGCCGCCCGTGAGCTCGATGCGATGCATTGACAGCAGGTCGAGCTTATCGCGCACGCTGGCGCGCGGTCCCGGCAGAAAGCTCGCCCGCACACGGAAGGCGACCTCGCCGAGGCGCAGATCGATGCTGGCCGGTTGGATCTGATCGTCGCCGATCGGCTGCGGCGACAGGATTTCCCGTCCCTGCGCCACCGCCTCGCGCAGGAGCTGAGACGGTAGCAGGCCCGTCGTCAGATCCCGCTGACGCTCCGTCTCGGCCGCATCGGGGGCGGGGAATAGCTCACTCTCCAAAGGCTCGGGCATACCCATATTCAAAAAGCTCGCGGCGCGGAGTTGTAGGCGAATGGGCTGGCGGCGAAAACAGCGGCTGGAGTGTTGCATGCACTCTCTTGCCCCCGATAGTGTGAGATCAAGGGCTCGAGCGAAGGAGTAAGGCATGCAGATTCGCGACGGCTTTGTCGGCACGGTCGGGAACACGCCGTTGATCAAACTGCGGCGGGCCTCCGAGGAGACCGGATGCACGATCCTCGGCAAGGCCGAGTTCCTCAATCCCGGCGGCTCAGTCAAGGACCGCGCGGCTCTTTTCATCATCAAGGACGCCGAGGAACGAGGCCTATTGCGGCCCGGCGGTGTCGTCGTCGAAGGCACCGCCGGGAATACGGGCATCGGCTTGGCGCTCGTCGGCAATGCTCGGGGGTATCGTACCGTCATCGTCATGCCCGAGACGCAGAGCCAAGAAAAGAAGGACATGCTTCTGTTGTGCGGCGTCGATCTGCGGCTCGTCCCCGCGGTGCCCTATGCCAACCCGAACAATTATGTGCGCTATTCCGGGCGCCTCGCAGAGGAAATTGCGGCTGCCGAGCCGAATGGCGCGATTTGGGCCAATCAGTTCGACAATCTCGCCAACCGGCGCGGCCATTACGAGACGACGGGCCCCGAAATTTGGGAACAGACCGACGGCAAAGTCGAGGGGTTCGTCTGCTCGGTCGGGACAGGCGGGACGCTTTCGGGCGTCGGGATCGCGCTCAAGGAACGCAACCCAGCCGTCAAGATTTACCTCTCGGATTGCATGGGCTCAGGCATCTTCAGCTGGTATGCGCGGCGGGAGTTCAAGCCGGAGGGCAATTCGATTACCGAAGGCATCGGCAACAATCGCGAGACCAAGAACCTGGAAGGGTTCGCGCCGGATGGGCAATACCAGATCAGCGACGCGGAGATGCTGCCGATTCTTTTCAATCTGGTGCAAGAGGAAGGGCTGGTACTCGGTGGCTCGACCGGGATCAATGTGTGCGGCGCGATTCGATTGGCGCGAGAGCTGGGTCCCGGTCACACGATCGTGACGGTCCTGTGCGATTCCGGCACCCGCTACCAATCCAAGCTCTTCAACCCCGAATTCCTGAAAGCACGCGAACTGCCCGTGCCGCCGTGGCTGTA
>JBARIB010000389.1:0-7025 GCA_049799535.1 Allostellaceae bacterium
AGTGTAGGGGTGCCGGCTGGGATCCTGATCTGCCGCCGTCGCCTTATAACTCTCTTCCCCGCCCGACGAATTGGAGCCTGGCTTCGGGCCGATCGAAGTCGAATAGGGGTGCTGTGCGGCATCGGCACCATAGTTCGGTGCTGGCTGATAGTGCTCTTCCTGCCAGGACGAGCCGCCGCCGGGGTTGGGGACAATCTTGGCAGAGGAAGTGGCCGGCGCCCCAGCCGTCGGGGGGCTGGTCGGCGGCAGCGCCGATACCGACTGCGCATGCACGGTCGCCGCGGCACCCGCCAGCAATCCGAGGCCGAGGACGGCCGATTTGAGCAAGCTCGACATTCCGAATACTCCAGCTTTTTATTAAGCCTGAGCATGTTCGGGAGATCTTGTCGTGCATGCAAACGATAATTGTGCATTGCACATATGAATACAATTCATTTTAGTTCGCTCGATCTGAACCTGCTGCGGGTTTTCGATACGCTGATCGAGGAGCGTAGCGTCACGCGGGCGGGCGACCGGCTGGGTCTGAGCCAATCGGCGATCAGTCATGCGCTCAACCGGCTACGCTACGTCTTGAATGACGAGCTGTTCGTTCGCGTGCCGGACGGCATGCGGCCGACCCCCCGCGCCGCAGAAATCGCGCCGCGGCTGCGGGAGGGTCTTTTGCAGCTGCAGCTCGCGCTAGGTCCCACCGAATTCGACCCGGCGCGGACCGAGCGACGCTTCACGGTCACCTGCGGCGAATATATCGGAACCGTCGTGATGCCCAGCTTTATCGCCCGCGTGAGAGCGCTTGCGCCGAATGCCGAGCTGCGAATTCGTCCGAGCAATATGGGGGTCGGCGAGCCATTGCTTGCGGGACGGGTCGATCTCGCGATCGGCAGCTTCAGACGCGTTCCCGACCCGTTTGTCTGCGAGCCGCTGTTCCAGGAGAGCCGGGTCTGGGTGATCAGCGCCGATCACCCTGCCGCCCGCGGCGAACTGACATTGGAGCGCCTTGCCTCCCTGTCGCATCTCATCATTTCGGCCGCCGGCGAGGACGAGCACGCGGTTAATGGCTATGTCAGCGATCATGGGCTTGAGCGCCTTGTCACCAGGAGCGAGGTCGGCCTCTTGCAGGGGGCGCTCGCCGCCCGCGGCTTGCGTCGCATGATTGGCCTGACGATGCCGCATTTTCCCGCCGCCTTGGCTGTTGTGAGCCGGTCCGACATGGCGGCCCCCTTGCCCCGCCGCCTGGCGGCCGCCTTCGCCGAGCAGTACCGCCTCAGGATCTTCGATCCGCCCTACCCTTCGCCGCCCTTCGATATCGCCGCGCTTTGGCATCGCGACCACGGTAAGGAGCCAGCCATTGCTTGGCTGCGCAGTGTGCTACGCGAGGCGGCGGCCACCATGTAGGCGCTGGCTGGCGCCAAGGCTGACTGAACTCGCCAATCAGCGCTGACTGAGATACGTCAAGGTGGGCAGATAGGCCTCAGCCACTTGCGGCGACATCGCCAGGATTGCGAAAGTATTCGGTGCGAAACTGAAATCCGCTTCGGGATAGCCTGCTTGCCAGCTCGCAATCCACTGGGCTTGTAAATAGCTCTGTGTGCCCGCCGCCAGATTGACCGTGGTCGCTTGCGGGGTCGGCAAACCATAGGGCTGTACCGTAAAGGTATAGGTCCCCGGCGGAAAATCACGGACGAAACTACTGCCTACCGGCAGGTCTCCGATCGGAGTGCCGTTTGCAAATACGACCGGTGTTGCCGCGTAAACATAGGTCTGGCCGCTTGGCGCATCCCAGCCCCTCAAAAACCAAACCCGAGCCGCTCCGGGTGCGATCGCCGGGATCTGCGCCTGCGCCGCCGTGGTGCGGTCCTGCGGTGCGCAGCTGACGAGCACAACAATGCAGAAAACGAGCGCTGCGACTGGTCCGCGAGTCAATCCGTCCATCCCATTCTCTAGCCGCAACCGGTGCTTCATATCCCTCCTAAGCTCAAAGCACAAACGAGGTCGCCCTAGGGGTTCAGAGGCAGCGGATGACCCAGTTCGTAAAGATGCCCGGCTCGTCGCGGGCCCTGTCCGGGGTGCCCTGGTGAGTGGTCTTGTCCACGACTCGGTAACCGCCCGGACAGACCCGCTCCGCTAGGCGCCTGTTGGGAGCCTCAGAGCCTCCCGGAATACCGGCGCTCTCGATGCGGTATGTCCGGCTGTCGATGCGGCTGATCGAAGATTCGGTGCAGGCCGCAAGAGCCAGTATAGCGGCCAGCAGAAGAGAGCGCATTCCGGCCACCCATGTGGTTGAACCGGCACCAAGATGTACAAGATCGCCGGGGATTATGCCACCGGTGCCTGACCGCGAGCCATCTCGGTGAGCGCGGCGGCAACCTCGCGCGCCAACGCGGGCCAATCGCCTACGTCTGGTTGGCGAAACAGCCGTGCCGTCGGATACCACGGGCTGTCGTTGCGCCCGAGCAGCCAGCGCCACTCCGCTGTGTGAGGCAAGAGAAGCCACGTCGGCCGTCCGAGCGCACCCGCCAGATGCGCAACCGAGGTGTCGACGCTGATTACTAGATCCAGTTGACAGATGGCTGCCGCGGTTTCGGCGAAATCCGTGAGCCGCGGTGAGAGGTCGGCGATCCTCAACCCGTCGAGCGACTGAAAGTCGCCGGAGCGGTCTCCGACCTGAAGGCTGAACCAGCTGATGCCGGCGACTTCCCAAAGCGGTTGCAGCGATCGCAGATCGATCGCCCCCACCGCCGTGCCGGCCCAGACCAGGCCCACCCTCAGCCCGGCTATGACGTCGATCCGCTCGGCCCAGGCCGCCATTGCTTCCGCCGGAACGCTGACATACGGCACCGCGTTGGGGATCTTTTTAAGGTTTGTTTTGAACACCCGCGGCAGGCTCAGCAACGGGCAATGGCGGTCGAAAGGAGGAAGGGGATCACCAGCGGCAATAACCCGGGATACGCCCACAACCGTGCGGGCGAGACGAACGAGCGGTTCTTGAACTTCAACTAATACCTTGCCGCCGCACTCGGCGATGGCGGGGACGTAACGGATGAATTGCAGTGTGTCCCCAAACCCCTGCTCGGCATGGATCAGGATTGTTTTCTCGTCGAGACGCTCGCCGGACCACAGCGGCTGGTCGAAATTCCGGTCATAGCGGGCGACCGCAAATCGCCATTCGTATTCCTCCCACCCTTCGTCCAAATCTCCGGTCAGCAGCAACGCGAACGCCCGGTTCAAGTGCGCCTGCGCATATTCGGGCTTAAGGGTGAGCGCCCGCCGGTAGCAGGCGAGCGCCTCCGCGTATCGTCCCTGCCGCTGCAGCGCGACGCCGAGATTGCTATGCGTTTCGGCGCGTTCCGGCTGTTGCCCCAGAACTCGTTCGTAATGAGCGACCGCTTCTTGCGCCTGGCCGAGATCGACGAGCGCGACGGCGAGATTGTTACGCGCCTCGGCGTGGTCGGGCGTCAGCGCCAAGGCCTGTTCGTAGCGGGCCACCGCTTCCTCCAACCGGCCTTGGTCGCGCCACACGACCCCGAGCCCGATCAGGCTCTCGACCCGGTTCGGCCGCAACTCTAAGGCGCGCTCGTAGCAGGCCCGCGCCGCATCCAGTTCCCCTTTGTCCCGCAGAGCACCTGCAAGATTATCGAGAATCTCGACGGCATCGGGCCGCAATGCGAGCGCCTTGCGAAAACATTCGACCGCTTCATCCAGCCGACCCAAATCCTGCACGGCCAAGCCGAGGTTATTCTGCAACTCGGCTACATTCGGCCTGAGACGCGCTGCGTGTTCTAAATAGCGGACCGCCTCCGCCGCGTGACCGAGTTCATGGCAGGTATTGCCGAGGTTGTAGAGGGTATCCACGGCATCTGGCGCGAGGGCGAGTGCCCGCTCGTAGCACTTCATTGCCTCGGCGGCCCGACCCTGCGCTCTGAGAATGTTACCGAGGTTGTGGTAGAAGGCGGGGTCCCGGCCGTTTCGCGCGATTGCCATGCGAATGTGCTCGATCGCCTCTTTGGGGCACCCACGCTGATGCTCGATGAGTCCGAGCAGGTGAAGGGTTTGGGGATGACCCGGGTCGACGGCCAGGATGCTGCGGCAAACCCTTTCCGCATCCCCGGCGCGCCCGGCGCGCTGATGTGCGAGCGCCGCGTTGAACCATCCGGGGATCAGCGCCTGCGTGCTGACCTCACGAACTTGTGTCCCGAGACGGGCCCCCGCGCGCCGCTGCTTTCGGTTCATCTCAGCTTGATAGCGCAACCGAACGATACATATCCACCGTGCCGATCGGACGCGGAGAACGACGATGGCGAGAGATTGCGCCCTGCGATCACGAAGCTGGTTACTGTGGGCGAGCGGGCTGGTGCTGATCGCAGCGGGTTGTGCCGAGCGGCCGCTGGTTGAGACTCCGATCCCGCCAGGCCAAGCCCGGATCTGGTTCTACCGCAACTGGCTGCCGTCAGAGAGCCTCAACCTCGCCAACCTCGAAGTAGACGGCGTCTATGTCGGGTCGGTCGAAAACGGCGGTGCTTTCTATCGCGACGTGCCGCCCGGCACCTACCACATCGCGCCGCAGAGCTGGGCCCGCGATTTCAACCAGGATACAAACGTAGCCCTCGTTCCCGGCCAGCAGGTTTACGTCAAGCTTCTTGACTTGACGAGTTGGGCAAGTGCCGTGAGCGTCTCCAAGAACTTCCAACGCGACTCGTTCTACGCCTGGCTGATCCCGCCGCAAATCGCACAGGCGGAGATCGCTCGCGACCAACGCGGCATCTGAAAGGGAAACGCAGATGGCGAGAGTTCTCGGTGCACAGCCACTAAAATGGCTGCAATGGGTTACTGGCGGATTGCTGTTGATCGCGGCGGGCTGCGCCGACCCGCCGGCGGTGCCGCAGGTTCCGGCTGCGACGGCTTTGGTGCCGCCGGGTCAATCCCGGATCTGGTTCTACCGCGAATGGCTGCCGTCCGAGAGCCTCAATCTCGCCAGTATCGATGTAAACGGCAGTTATTTCGGTTCGGTCGCAAACGGCAGCGTGTTCTATCGCGACGTCGCACCGGGCCGTTACCACATTGTGCCGGTCAGCTATAACCGGGACTTCAACCAGGACAGGGACATCGATCTCGCTCCCGGCCAGCAGGCCTATATCAAGATCCTCTCGTTGCAAAATTGGGATGGCGCCTGCCGGCACTGTTTGCGTGACACGTTCTACGCCTGGCTGATCCCGCCGGAGGTCGCACAGGCCGAAATCGCCCGCGACCAAAGCGGCATTTAACGATATCGAAAGTTGTGACTGGAAACGAAGGACCCGCCAGCGGCGCCGGCGGGTCTCGAAGAGCGGTGCACCGTTTCCTTAGAAAGCTACGCGGAACTTGCCGATCAGCACGTTCTCGTTGCCTTTGGCGTTCGAGACGTCGATCGCATTTCGATCGACCGAACCGCACTGGCGGGTTGCGCGAGACCCCTTAGAACTTGAAGCCGAGTCGCGCGCCGGCATCGGTGATGCCGGCGTTATGCTGCGCGAGGTTCGCGTTCGACATATGATCGACGAAGCCCGACACGCTGAGACTGGGCGTTAGCTGATAGCCAAGTTCGACGCTCTCGCGGAATAGCGCCGTCGAGCCTAGGTTCTTGCGGTCTGGAGGGGCGCTGTTGGTGTAGCCATCCTGCAAGGCGCCTCCGAGGCTCCCGTTGAGGAAAACTCTGTTGCCCCAACTAAACAGGTTCTGGATTAGCGTTATTCCCCAGGTCAACCCGAAATAACCGGTATTCGTGTTACCTGCACTATTCAGCGATCCCCCAAGATGAGGTCGCGGCGAACCGATGATGCTGAACGCCTCCGGCGGCGTGAACAGCATTTCAAGATTGAAATCGGTTCCGGTCTCGACCGGTTTGTCGTAGAGGCCGACGTCGTGGGCAAGAATGCCGAATTTGAACTCGTCAACAATTGGGGCTTGTGCGCTGGCCGTCGTTGGCACAGCCGCGGCAAGCAAGACAGACATCACAGCGGAGCCAAGTCTTCGCATCATTGATGTCGGTCTCAATCCGCGTGTACCGCCCCGGTGGAATAGCGCAATACGTTATCCGATTTCGCCGCTCGCGCCAATCTCGCCGGCTTAGGTCATCCGTACCCTCACGGGAGGCCTCTGTGTGCGGAGCTGAACGGGTTCAAATTCTTGAGGCGTGCCGACCAACGATGACGGTTGAGCTCGCGGCGGACCACTGATGCCTCTGTGACCCAGTTCAGCTGCAACATGCGCCGCTCTCCGACATGCGGACGATGCCCGTGGAAGGATCGTTGGCTGCGACGAAACGCCAGCATCGTCCCAGCGAGCGGCGGGATCTCGCACACGTAGTCATCCATATCGTCAGGCCCGCGTAACAGCCGCAGCCGACCCTCGGCCTGGTTCCAGCCCGGGTTGAGATATAGGAGCAGAGTTATGATCTTGCTCTCCGAATCGGTATGGATACGCCCGTCCTTGCCGTCGCTCTTCCCGCGCACCGTCACCATGGTGGGCCGCTGACTCAGGTCGATGCCGAATTTCTCCTCGATCGCGCAGCGCAAGGCTGGGCCGGTCAGGGCGGCGACGAGCCGGACAAAACCGGGCCCAGATTCGAGAGTGTCGACCGGGAAACTGCCATGGCCGCGGATAGCAGGAAAATCGGCGACGGCGGAAGTCAACGCCTTTTGGCAGACGAAATCCTCCACCACGACAAAATCGAACGGGTCGCGGCACAGCGGCGTCCCGCGCAAACGATCAAGATCAAGCGGGGTCAGCGCCGCCTCCTTTGCATTCCGTCGGAGGCTCCCCACCCGATGATGGCGCCGGGCCTCCGCAAAAACCCTGATAGTCAAGTCCATCGGAGCAAAATATAGATGTCGGCCGGTACTCGGCCAAACCGGAGAAGTCGTGCATTGCCCGTCGCTTCGGCTGGTCGAGGCGGTTCAGCCAGGCTCGCCGCTCGGCGACTCGACCCGGCGTACCAAGTAGAGATAGTTCCGGCTGTGACGGCGGCGATAGCGCGCGCGATGGACCAGGGA
>JBARIB010000390.1:0-2220 GCA_049799535.1 Allostellaceae bacterium
TCCTCGGGGATGCGCGGGTCGAGGTGATGACACACCATCAGCATGTCGAGATGCTCGTCGACCGTGTTGACTGTGAACGGCCGCGTCGGGTTCGTCGACGAAGGCAGCACATTGGGCAGCCCGCATAACTTGATGATGTCGGGGGCGTGCCCACCCCCTGCCCCTTCGGTGTGAAAGGCGTGGATGTTGCGGCCTTTGAAGGCGGCGATCGTATTCTCGACGAACCCGGATTCGTTGAGCGTGTCGGTGTGGATCGCAACAGCGATGTCGAATTGCTCGGCGACAGAGAGGCAAGTGTCGATCGCCGCCGGCGTGGTGCCCCAATCCTCGTGCAATTTGAGACCGCAGGCGCCACCCTCGACCATCTCGACCAAAGCGCGCGGGTCTGAGGCGTTGCCCTTGCCGAAAAAGCCGAGATTGACCGGCAGCCCCTCCGCCGCCTGCAGCATACGGCCCAGATGCCACGGGCCAGGCGTGCAGGTCGTCGCCGCCGTGCCGGCGGCCGGCCCGGTGCCGCCGCCGAGCATCGTTGTCACACCGCTGTAGAGCGCTTCTTCGACCAGTTGCGGGCAGATGAAATGGATATGCGAGTCGATGCCGCCGGCGGTCACGATGCGGCCCTCACCGGCAATCGCCTCGGTTCCCGGCCCGATCACGATGTCGACCCCCGGCTGGATGTCAGGGTTGCCGGCCTTGCCGATACCGCTGATGCGGCCGTCGCGGATGCCGATATCGGCCTTTACGATCCCCCAATGATCGAGGATCAGCGCGTTGGTGATGACGGTGTCGACTGCCCCTTCGGCGCGGGCCGACTGGCCCTGGCCCATGCCGTCGCGGATTACCTTGCCCCCGCCGAACTTGACCTCCTCACCATAGATAGTGCGGTCGCTTTCGATCTCGATGATCAGTTCGGTATCCGCCAGGCGCAGTCGGTCGCCGATGGTCGGGCCGAACATGCCAGCATAAGCCTGGCGCGGAATTTTTGTCGCCATTGGGACTACGGCAGCGCGCCGTTGATTTTGCCGTTGAAGCCGAGGACGCGGCGAGCACCCCCATAGGCGACAAGCCGCACCTCGCGGCTTTGTCCCGGTTCGAACCGCATCGCGGTCCCGGCCGGAATATCAAGCCGGTATCCGCGCGCCTGTTCGCGATCGAAGGCCAGCGCCGCGTTTGTCTCATAGAAATGATAATGCGAGCCGACCTGTATCGGGCGGTCGCCGGTGTTGGCGACCGTCAACGTCACGGTCGCGCGGCCGACATTGATCTCGATTTCCCCCGCCGCAGCAAACATTTCCCCCGGGATCATGCAGCCTCTCAGCGGATGGGGTTGTGAACGGTGACGAGCTTTGTTCCGTCCGGGAAGGTGGCTTCGACCTGGATCTCGCGAATCATCTCGGGGATCCCTTCCATGACCTGATCCCGCCGGATGACGGTAGCGCCGTCGCGCATAAGCTCGGCGACGGTCTTGCCGTCGCGCGCGCTCTCGAGAACATAGTCGGTAATCAGTGCCACGGCTTCCGGATAGTTGAGTTTGACGCCCCGCTTGAGACGGCGCTCTGCGACCATCGCCGCGAGCGTAATAAGCAGCTTGTCTTTTTCCCTCGGCGTAAGGTTCATCGATAAATTAGGAGCATCAAACGTGCCAAAGGCGAGGCAGTCGCGGCGGCAATCCCAGCGCCGCCGCGCGGAAATGGCAAGCGAGATCGGCATACGCCCGCCGCAAGAGCGCTGCATCTTTGGCCAACCAGCGGGCAATGACGAGCCCCGCAATTGCCGTAACGCCGGCGCGCAAAGCGGGGCCAGTCGATGCGGACTGTATGGTACGCGCGCATGCTAGGAATCGGAACGCCTCTCCTTCCGGCGGCGACAGGATCATCGTCGCAAATGCTGCTGCGCCCCCAAAGCAGGCGGGATTGTCGATGAGATGCGCGAGATCTTCTTCCAGATGAAGTGCATCTCCCCAGACGAGCTCGCCATCGCGACGCAATTGCCAGACCTCGCGCAGAAGGCCGCCCGTAAAGCGCTCGCCCCGCGCCCGGCGACCCAAGACGACAATATCGCCGCCGAGAAAACCCGATCCCGACCCGAGCTCGACTACCGTCTCACGCCGCAGGCGGGCGCCATCGAACAGGATCGTCTCGGGAGGCAGAAATTCGAGGACAGCGCCAGGGCCGATCGACAGCGCCTGCGCGACCTCCGTGGTTCGTTCCATCGAGCGGT
>JBARIB010000391.1:0-1697 GCA_049799535.1 Allostellaceae bacterium
GTCGCCTCCGGCAAGGGCGGGGTCGGCAAATCAACGGTTGCGGCCAACCTCGCATTGGGGCTCAGGGCCAACGGGCTGAAGGTTGGTGTGCTTGACGCGGACATCTATGGACCCTCGATGCCGCGCATGCTCGGGATCTCCGGCCGGCCCCGCTCACGCGACGGCAAGACCTTGATCCCGATGGAGAATTACGGGCTCAAATGCATGTCGATGGGGTTTCTCGTGGCCGAAGACACGCCGATGATCTGGCGCGGCCCGATGGTCATGAGCGCATTGCAACAGATGTTGCGCGAGGTCGAATGGGGTGCACTCGACATCATGGTCGTGGACATGCCACCCGGCACCGGTGACGCGCAATTGACGATGGCACAGCAGGTGCCGCTCGCCGGCGCGGTTATCGTCTCGACGCCGCAGGACATCGCCTTGCTCGACGCGCGCAAGGGCCTCAACATGTTCAAGCAGGTCGACGTGCCGGTGCTCGGCATCGTCGAGAATATGAGCTACTTCCTGTGCCCGCATTGCGGCGGCCGCAGCGAGATCTTCTCGCATGGGGGCGCGCGCGAGGAGGCCCGCCGCCTCGGCACCGAGTTCCTGGGCGAGGTGCCGCTCGATCTTAAGATCCGCGAAACCTCGGATGGCGGTACACCCATCACCGTCGCCGACCCAGACAACCCCCACGCGATCGTCTTCCGCCAGATGGCCGCCCGCATCTGGGACAAGGTCGCCGGCGCAGACGCCGAGCGCCCCCCGCCGCCCCGCATCGTCATCGAATAGGGCACACTACCCCCGCAAGGCGCTGTTCGCCGGCTTGGGCTCATCTTAGTGTCCTCGAATTAACCTCTAATCGCCTAAACATGCGGGCATCGGCTGCCTTGCATTCACTGCGCTAGACTTTATTGAGGCGGCTATGATCCCCTTGTCGCCCGCACAGAATGGGCGCTCCCTGGAGGTGCAACTACCTCACATCTGGCCAAGCTCCTGGCCCAACGAGAGATCGCCTAGTGGCGGTCACTGCCCCGCCCAGATCCCCGCCACGGTCTCGCTCTGGCACGGCGCCGTCCTGTCCGCCGCGGCTCGCGCCCTTGATCTGTAGAGTCCCGGCGAGCAGCCTAGTAACGGAACCTTCGGGACTGGCTACCATTTAACAGAGGAAAATCCATGGAGGGTGGCATGAACGAAAAGCCGAAAGTGCTGATCGTCGGGGCTGGTCCTAGCGGATTGACGATGGCGCACGAACTGGCGCGCGACGGGATCGGTTGTCGCATCGTCGACAAGTCTGCGCATCGCGCAATAGAGTCTAGGGCGATTGCGATCCATCCGCGGACGGTAGAAACATTCGAGCTGATGGGCCTCGCCAAGGATTTCCTTGATGCCGGCCACCGTATCATCGAGGTCAATATATACGGCGAGCACGAGCGCATCGCCCATGTCGAGTTCGGCATGCTCGCTACAGCTTATCCCTTTGTGCTCGGAGTGCCACAGGACGAGACCGAGCGGATCCTCGAAGAGCGCGTCGCGCAGCACGGGGTCAGAGTCGAACGCAATACCGAGCTGATCGCAGTCACCCAGCATGGTTCTGGGGTGTCTGCGCGGCTGCGCAACGCCAGCGGGATCGAGGACGTCGAGGTTGACTGGCTTCTCGGCTGTGATGGGGCCCACAGCGCAGTTCGTGACCAGCTGGCAATCCCGTTCTCGGG
>JBARIB010000392.1:0-2335 GCA_049799535.1 Allostellaceae bacterium
GGAACCGGGTGTATGCGGCCTTCAAGTTCTTCCTCTACACCTTCACCGGTTCGGTGCTGATGCTGCTCGCGATCATGGCCATGTACTGGACGGCGGGCACGACCGACATCACGGTATTGCTCAAGACTCCCTTTCCCGCCCATATGCAGACTTGGCTGTGGCTCGGCTTCTTCGCCTCGTTCGCGGTCAAGATGCCGATGTGGCCGGTGCACACCTGGCTGCCCGACGCGCATGTCGAAGCGCCGACCGCAGGCTCGGTGATGCTGGCCGCCGTTCTCTTGAAAATGGGCGGTTACGGCTTCATCCGGTTTTCGCTGTCGATGTTTCCGGACGCTTCGGTCTATTTCACCCCCCTCATTTTCGCGCTCTCGGTGATCGCCATCATCTACACCTCCCTGGTCGCGCTGGCGCAGGAGAGCATGAAGAAGCTGATCGCCTATTCGTCGGTCGCCCACATGGGCTTCGTGACGATGGGGATTTTCGCCGCCAATACGCAGGGCATTCAGGGGGCGGTCTATCAGATGGTCAGTCACGGGCTCATCTCCGGCGCCCTCTTTCTTTGTGTCGGGGTCGTGTACGACCGTATGCACACCTACGAGATCGACGCCTACGGCGGCCTTGTGCAGCGCATGCCGCTGTACGCGGTGGCCTTCATGGTGTTCACGCTCGCCAATATCGGGCTGCCGGGGACCTCGGGCTTCATCGGCGAATTCCTGACCCTGATCGGCACGTTCCAGATCAACAACTCGGTCGCGTTCTTCGCCACCTTCGGCACCATCCTGTCGGCCTGCTATGCGCTTTATCTCTACCGGCGGGTCATCTTCGGCATCATCGAGAAGCCGAGCCTGATGGGCATCGCTGACCTTACAGGGCGTGAGATCGCGACGCTGCTGCCGCTCGGGTTGCTGATCATCTTCTACGGCGTGCATCCACAACCGATCATCGACGCTAGCGCGGCTTCGATCGAGAATATCATCCATGGCTTCGAACACGCGATCACGGCGACGAAGACCGCGGGCTTATGACGGCGCGCGGGTTTGCGCCGCGCACAACTGTCTTTGGAATGAGTGATGCTCATGCACCCGACAGCCCTTTCTCTTCCCGTAGTCCTGCCGGAAGCGGTGCTGGCGCTGGGGACTCTAGCGCTTGTGCTCTACGGCGCACTGCGCGGCGAGCGGGGGACGAGCGTTGTCAACGAGATCGCGGTCGGTCTGCTCGGCGTCGTCTTCAGTCTGATGGTGGCCAGGAATCGCCCGATGGGCGTCACCTTCTACGGTTCCTTCGCCGACGATGCGTTCACGCGCTTCATGAGCGCTCTTGCACTGGTCGGCTCGCTGGTGACGCTTCTGTTGTCGGTCGAGTTCATGCGGCAGGAGCGGATCGGCGGCTTCGAATTCCCGGTCCTCATCCTCCTTTCCACCCTCGGCATTCTGATGCTGATCTCGGCCAATGACTTCATCGCGCTCTACCTCGGGTTCGAGCTGATGAGCTTGGCGCTCTACGTCATCGCGGCCTATCGCCGCCATGATCTGCGCGCGACGGAAGCTGGCCTCAAATATTTCGTCCTCGGCGCCTTGTCGTCGGGTATGATGCTTTACGGGATCTCGCTCATCTACGGCTATTCCGGCTCGGTCGCTTTCAGCGCGGTGGCGAACGCCATACATGATCATGCGAGCGTCGGCGTGCTGTTTGGGCTGGTGTTCGCTCTGGTGGGGCTGGCGTTCAAGATCTCTGTCGTGCCGTTTCACATGTGGACGCCCGACGTCTACGAAGGCGTGCCGACCCCGGTGACGACTTTCTTCGCCACCGCGCCCAAGATCGCCGCGATGGCGGTCCTGGTTCGGGTCGTGATCACCGCCTTTCCGGGCATCGCCAACGACTGGCGCCAGATCCTCACCTTCGTCTCGATCGCCTCGATGGTGCTTGGCGCTTTCGCCGCCATCGGCCAGCGCAACTTCAAACGGCTGATGGCCTATTCCGCGATCGGCCATATGGGATACGCGCTTGTCGGCCTCGCGGCCGGCACGGTCGAGGGCGCGCAGAGCGTCATCATCTATATGGCGATCTACGTGGTGATGACGCTTGGAACCTTCGCCGCCATCCTGTCCATGCGCCGCGCGGGCCGCCCGGTCGAGACGATGGCCGACCTTGCGGGCTTGGCGCGGACGGATCCGACCATGGCCTTCTTCCTTGCGACCATGATGTTCTCGCTTGCCGGCGTGCCGCCGCTCGCCGGCTTCTTCGCCAAGTTCTACGTCTTCGCCGCCGCCATCAAGGCCGGCCTCTACGGCCTTTCGGTCATCGGCGTGCTGGCCAGCTGTGTGGCCGCCTATTA
>JBARIB010000393.1:0-1809 GCA_049799535.1 Allostellaceae bacterium
CGACGCGCCCTCGGAGGTCAAGCAGTTCCTGCGCGAATATTACATCCGCTATTCGGGTCCGGCTGGCCTCACCGAGCAGGACGTTATGGAGAACTGGAACTACGCCCACCAGGCGAGCCGTGGCACGATCGCCCGCCGCTTCCCCTATTGCTACGAGATGGGGACGGGCTGCGCGGTCGAAGACTACGAATGGGACGGCTTGCGCATTCCGGGCCGGGTCATCGACATCACTCAAGCGCAGTCGAGCGAGGAACCAATGCGCAACCTCTACCGCCGCTGGGCCCAGTTCATGGAAGCCGACAGCTGGGACGAACTCGCCACGTGGCGGCAGCTCGGGAGCGAAGGCACACAATTCCGGCACACCGGCACCTGATAATTCCTTCCGACGGGTCGCTCAAGCGCCGATCAGCCAATAGCGCTCGCCTTCCTCGTTTTTCGCTTCCCGCAGGCCAAACCTTTCGTTCGGCGGCGCGCCGTGCGTGATCAGCGCGTGCATGTCGGTCAGCACGTCGCGGGCCTCGGCGCCATAGCCGTGGCCCAGCATCGTCAAATCGACATTCGTGACATTGATCGTGTCGATGCCGGGCAATACCAGGGTGGGCGGCATCAGCCCGGCACGCGGGAAATTGTCCAGCCAGCGCGATGCCTCGACCGCCAGATCGCGTTTCGACACATAAAGCGTGGTTCGGCTGGCGACCTTCGCATAGGCCGCGCTAAGCTGCCGGAAGACATCCGCATCGACATCGGCCGCCGCCAGGATGACCTGGCCGAACGGCTTTCCGGTGCGCCGCTGCGCCTGTGCCGCAATCCGGTTGACGGCGCGCACTACCCCGCGATTGCCCATGCTGTGCGCGATGATATGCACGGCGCCCGCCCCGCTCCTCTCGGCGAAGTCGGTCATGAAATCGGCAATAACGCCCTCGCTCGCCTCGATCGTCGCCTCATCGGCCGGATAACCGCTCGTCGATCCTTGCGACGGCCAGCCGAAGAACGCCATCGCTCCTTTGACCGACAGATCGAAGCCGATCTGCGCTGCGCGCAGCGCCGCCTCCTGGAACGAAACATTGTAACCGTGCACAAAGACCAATGCGCAGCGCTCCGCTACATCGATTGCCGCGAGCTGCGCCGCGATACCGCTCCAATAGGTACTCTGCTCGAATTCGTTGACTGAGAGCAGACGCAGCCGGTCGTCGGTCAAGGTCAGCAGGCGCTTCCACCACGGCGAGCCGATCGAACCGATCTTGTGTGATTTCGGGATGAACACCCGGCACGATCCGTAATGCACGACATTGTCGCGAGCGGCCGAATAACCCTTGCCGGCGTCGCCCGGATCGCTCGGCCGACGGTTGGTGCCGTACCACACCACGTATTCCGCCTTGTCCGCCTCTGCTGCGGGCTGTGGCGCCGCTCTGGGTTCACCAGAAACGCCGCGAGTGGCGGGCTCCGGCGCGGGTCCAGGTAATGGTCGAGACGCAGGCGGCGGTGCCGGCAACTCCACCTCGATCGGTGGCAGTGCACCGCTGACTTCTTCCGGGGGGAATGCTCCGAATCTCGCTTGCTCGATGACCTGTTCGATCTGCTGCGCCTCGGGCAGATCGAGCCGTCGTGCATCCTCAAGCGCAAGACTTAGTAAACTGCGGGCTTCGTTGCGGTCGCCGTCATTGGCCCGCTGCAAAAGCGTGACCGCCAGATTCGCCCGACAGACGAGCAGCTCACGCACGTCGCCGAGCCGCTCATAGACCGGCAGCTGCTCCTCGTTGCGGATCTTCAGCGCCTCGTCGAGTTGCCCGCGGGCCTGCAAGATGTCGG
>JBARIB010000394.1:0-7385 GCA_049799535.1 Allostellaceae bacterium
CACGCGCCTTTTTTCGGGTGGATCCGCGATCTGTCGGCCCCGGACCCAACCTCCTTCGCCAACCTCTTCGGCCTCTTGCCGTTCGCGCCGCCGCACATCCTGATGATCGGCGCCTGGCCGCTGATCATGGGCCTGACGATGTTCCTGCAGCAAAAGCTCAACCCGCAGCCGGTCGACCCGGTGCAAGCGCGCATGTTCATGCTATTGCCGATCGTTTTCACTTATATGCTCGCGGCGTTCCCGGCCGGGCTGGTCATCTACTGGGCGTGGAACAATTTGCTCAGTATCGCCCAGCAATGGACGATCATGCGCCGCGCCGGTGCCGCCTGACGAGGAATGAATGCGTCAGCGGACGATGCCGCCGGCGTCTCGGCCAGCATTTTCCCACCGCGGTGGGTTGACCCGGACCTGATCGAATCCGGTCGGCGGCTCTTCGCGCAGGAGGCCCGGTTCATCGCGGGGGCGTCTGAGGTTGCCGCGCTGCCGCCCGATCTGCTGCCCGAGATTGCCTTCGCCGGCCGCTCAAATGTCGGCAAGTCGAGCCTCATCAACGCGCTGACCGGCCGTCGAATGCTGGCTCGAACCTCGAACACCCCGGGTCGCACGCGCCAAATCAATTTCTTCGATCTCGGCGGCCGGCTGGTACTGGTCGATCTCCCCGGCTATGGCTATGCCGAGGCGTCCAAGACCGCTGTCAAGGCCTGGACCGAGCTTCTGCGACGTTACCTCCAGGCCCGCGCTGCGTTACGACGGGTCTGCCTGCTGATCGATTCGCGCCATGGCATCAAAGAAGCCGACCGCCCGCTTATGCAAGTGCTTGATGATGCGGGCGTGTCTTATCAGATTGTGCTGACGAAGGCCGATAAGATGCGCGACGGCGAACGGACCCGAACTCTCGAACAAATTATGGGCGAACTTGCCGGACACCCGGCCGCGCACCCCGAAATTCATCTGACCAGTGCGGTCGATCGCCACGGTATTGCGGAATTGCACGCAACCCTCGCTGATTTTGCGTTGCCCTCGAACAATCGCGATAGAGTGCCCGCCCGATGAGTGCAACAACTAGCTCTTCCCCGCTCGCGCCGAAAAACAATTCGGACCCAGTGCTCAAGGCCACGGTTCTGGCGCAAGCCCTGCCCTATATGCGCCGTTATGCAGGTCGCACTTTGGTCGTAAAGTACGGCGGCCATGCGATGGGGGATGCCGAAGGCGGCGACTCATTCGCGCGCGACGTCGTGCTCCTGAAGCAGGTCGGCGTCAATCCGATCGTCGTGCATGGCGGCGGGCCCCAAATCGCGCATATGCTGAAGCGTCTCGGCATCGAGACGAGCATCGTCGACGGCTTGCGGGTTACCGACCGCGAGACAATGGAAGTGGTCGAGATGGTCCTGTCCGGGACCATCAACAAGCAGCTCGTCTCGGCCATTAACGCCGAGGGCGGCTGCGCTATCGGGCTCAGCGGCAAGGATGGCGGGCTGATCGGGGCCAGAAAGCTGGTTCGCACCCGGCTTGAGGGGGGTGTCAGAACCGAGGTCGATCTCGGCTTTGTCGGCGAGCCCGAGCGGATTGCCGCCGGGGTCCTCGATACATTTAAGCAATCTGACATCATTCCCGTTATCGCGCCGATCGGCATCGGCTCCCGAGGGGAAACCTACAACATCAATGCCGATACCGTGGCCGGGGCGGTAGCCGCTGCCGTCAAGGCGACGCGGCTGCTGTTGCTGACCGATGTCGCCGGGGTTCTCGACGCCGACAAGAACCTGATCCCGGAGCTCACTGCGGGAACGGCAAGGCGGCTGATCGGCGAGGGTATCATCAATGGCGGCATGGTCCCGAAGATCGAGACCTGTCTCGAGGCTGTCGAAGGCGGCGTCGAGGCGGCCGTCATCGTCGACGGGCGGGTGCCGCATGCGATCCTGCTCGAACTCTTCACCGAGGGAGCGGGAACTCTGATCCGTGCCGGGTAAGGCTTCCGTGGATAGAGCGGGTGGCCGACCGCTGATCGAGATCGAGACCTGGATTTTCGATCTCGACAACACGCTTTACCCCGCTTCCTGCCGGCTCTTCGACCAAATCCACGAGCGTATGACCGCTTTCATCGCCGAGGAGTTGAACCTGTCCTTGGAAGCGGCGCTCAGCCTGCAAAAAGCGTATTTCCGCGAACATGGGACAACTTTGCGCGGCCTGATGACCGTGAACCGGATCGATCCGGCGCATTTCCTCGCCTGCGTTCACGAGATCGACCTCGCATGCGTGCCGCCCGACCCGGTTCTCGCCTCGGCGCTGACAGCGTTGCCCGGGCGCAAGATCGTCCACACGAACGGCTCGCAGCGCCATGCCGAGCGTCTGCTCGACCACCTCGGTATCGCGGGGTCGTTCTGCGGCATTGTCGACATCGCGGCAGCGGGCTTCGAGCCCAAGCCCGCGCTCGCCGGGTATTATGAATTGCTGCGCCGGCATGAGGTGACACCGGGCACGGCGCTGATGGTCGAGGATATAGCGAGAAACCTGATACCGGCTGCCGCTCTCGGTATGACCACGGCCTGGGTGCGAAATCCAGTCGAATGGGGCGCCGCGGGGTCAGAGAGCGACCACATTCACCACATTGTCGAGGATCTCGGCGATTTTTTGAGCACCGCCATCAGAAGCACTCCGATGCTTGAAAGCCGACCACGCTGATCATGTCTGGCAAGATGTCTGTCGCCGATAGCATTCGCCGCAAATTGATCGAGCGGTTCGCCCCGACCCGGCTCTCGATCGAAGATGAATCGCACCACCATATCGGCCATGAGGGGGCGCGGCCGGGAGGCGAGACCCATTTCACGGTGACGATCGTCTCTGCGGCTTTTGCCGGGCAGAGCCGGGTCGCTCGGCAGAGAGCGGCGTACCAAGCCCTTGCCGATGAGCTCGCAAGCCGCATCCATGCGCTGTCGCTGACCACCCTGACACCGGACGAGGACATTCGTTAGTTTCAGACCCAAACGCAAGGTTCAACCTGCCGTCATGGTCAGGCTTGACCGCAAACACAGTACTCGCTGCCCGAAAGCCGCTCGCGCTCGCCGATAGTCGCGAAGAGGCACGTGCCTCTTCGGTTCAGCTTGGCATGATGCCGCCGGATCGGGGGCTGTAGGTCTCTTTCCGACCCCACATCGCTCGCTCGCTTTACCCGAGAACAATGGCCGGTCATGCCCCCCATATCTACCGTTCGCAATACCCGTCGGGAACGGCTCAGTTGGGTGGAAATCGGCCATACGGCCCGGTGCCAGGTGCCCCTGTAGCTAGACAAACGTGGCGTCACCGGGGATCGACAGGATATCTTCGCTAGGCGCTAGCCGAAGACTTCGTTAGGTAAGGGGAGAAATCCAGCCACGCTGGTCCAACTCCGGTATCCGTGCCATGTACAGCTATATCGTGCGCCGGCTGGCTTTCGGGTTGGTGACAATTTTCGCCGTCTCGGTGCTGGTCTTCGTGATCCTGCGCATTCTGCCTGGCGACCCGCTCGTCGCGATATTCGGGATGGAGGGGTTCACCAAGCTGAGCGCAGCAGATCGGGCCAGCTACATGGCGCAGCTCGGCTTGAGCGACCCGCTGTGGCTGCAATATCTGCATTGGATGCGGGACATTGCCCGCGGCAATCTCGGCCATTCGTTCTTCCGGGCCGAAAGCGTCGGCGACATGATCGCCCGCCGGGGCCCGCTGACCGCGGAAATCGCCCTGCTTTCGGTCGTGCTATCGTGGATGGTGGGTATTCCGGTGGCGATCGTCAGCGCGCTCAAGCCGAACAGTATCGCCGATAATCTCTCACGTTTCCTCAGCATCTTGTTCCTGGCGGTGCCGGGGTTCTGGCTGGGCATGCTGATCGTCCTCTTCCTGCTGTTCGTGTTCGGCTACAAGGCGCCTTTGGCCGGCGCCTCGCTGTTCAGCAACCCGGTCGCCAATCTGCAGATCATCGTCGGTCCGGCGATCGTGCTGGGCTTGGGGCAAGCCGCCTATATCGCCCGCATGGCCCGCTCGAGCCTGCTCGAGGTGATCCGCGAGGATTACGTGCGCACCGCCCGCGCCAAGGGGTTGTCGCGCAGACCGGTGATCAGCCGCCACGCGCTGCCGAATGCGCTGCTTCCGGTGATCACGCTATCGGGGATCTTGCTGGGGTTCGTGCTCGCCGGCTCGATCCCGGTGGAGCGAGCTTTCGGCACGCCGGGGCTCGGATATTCGATGTTCACTGCGGTCTATGAGCGCGATGTCTTCGTCATGCAGAACCTGGTGTTCCTCTATTCCATCATCTTCGTGCTGCTGAACATCCTGGTGGATCTGACGATCGCCTGGCTCGACCCGAGGATCCGCTATCAATGACCGCGACAGAACCTGACTCTACGCTGGCGCTCGAAGCCATCGCGATCACGCCGAAGCCGACTAGGCTGCGGATCGGACGCGGCTTGCGGCTGTTTGCCAGGCGCTCGCCGATGTCCGCCTTTTGGGGCTGCGTCGCGGCGCTAATCATCATCGTGACCGTCGCCGCGCCGGAGCTTGTGCCCTACAACCCGCTCAAATCTGATTTCCGGGCAATGACCAAGCCGCCAACCGAGCGCCACCTCTTCGGCACCGACCAGATCGGCCGCGACGTCCTCAGCCGGGTCATCTATGGTGGCCGCGCGTCGCTGACCGTGGCGATCGGCGCGGTGGCGTTCGGTACAACGCTGGGTGCGCTGTGGGGGCTCGCGAGCGGATTTCTCGGCGGCCGCTTCGATCTGATCAGCCAGCGGATCATCGAGTTCCTGCAATCCTTTCCCGATTTGATCCTGGCGATGGCGATCGCGATGGCGCTCGGCGCCGGGTTCGGCACGGTCATCGTCGCCATCGCGATCACCCGGATTCCGTTCGGCGGACGGGTGATCCGCGCGGTGGTGCTGTCGCTGAAGGAAATGTCTTATGTCGAGGCGGCGCGCGGGGTCGGCGCGTCGCGGCTGCGGGTGATGCTGCGGCACATTCTGCCGCAATGCGTCGCGCCCTACCTGATCCTGGCAACGACCCATCTCGGGGTCGCGATCGTCATCGAGGCGGCGCTCGGCTTTCTTGGTGTCGGCATCCCGCCGCCGATGCCGACCTGGGGCAACATGCTGGCCGACTCGTTGAACGCAGGCCTCGTGCCGCCGTGGTGGCTGGTGCTGTTCCCCGGCGCCGCGATCACGCTGACCGTGCTCGCCTTCAACCTGCTCGGTGACGGCATCCGCGACATCCTCGACCCACGGCTCCGAAGCGCGGTCTAGGTGCTTTGATTGCCTGTCGGCGGCGCCAGCGGGAATTTGATGCCGTCATCGTGGAGGTGGCACGAGGCCCAGTGGCCTGGGGTCACCTCGCGGAGCGCCGGCACCTCCTCGCGGCAGCGCGCATGCGCGTAGAGACAGCGGGTGTGGAAATGGCAACCCGCTGGCGGGTTGATCGGGCTCGGCACATCGCCCTTGAGGATCACCCGCTTGCGGTTTCTTGCCGAATATTTTGGGATCGGCACCGCCGAAAGCAGCGCCTCGGTATAGGGGTGGAGCGGCATGTCGAACAGCGTGGTCTTGTCGGTCAGCTCGACAATGCGGCCGAGATACATGACCGCGACCCGGTGCGAGAGATGCTCGACGACCGCCAGGTCGTGGGCGACAAACAGATAGGACAGCTTTAACTCGTCCTGCAAATCCATCAGCAGGTTGATGATCTGCGCCTGGATCGACACGTCGAGCGCCGAAACCGGCTCGTCGCCGACGACGAACTCTGGGCTCAGCGCCAAGGCGCGGGCGATGCCGATGCGCTGCCGCTGCCCGCCGGAAAATTCATGCGGGTAGGCGTGCATCAGCTCCGGCCGCAAGCCCACCCGCTCGAACAGCGCGGCGACGCGATCCTGCCGCTCGCCGCCGGTGGCGATACCGTGGATGACGAACGGCTCGCCGACGATCTCGCCCGCCGACATGCGCGGATTGAGCGAAGCATACGGGTCTTGGTAGATCATTTGCATTTGCCGGCGATAGGGCAGCATCTGCTGATGATCGTGGCCCGAGATGTCCTCGCCGCGCACGATGATCTGTCCCGCGGTCGGCTCGAGCAATTTCAGCAACGTGCGGCCGACGGTGGACTTGCCGCAGCCGCTCTCGCCGACGAGGCCGAGGGTCTCGCCCGGGTCGATGTGAAACGACACGCCGTCGACGGCATAAACGGTGCCGGCCGGGCGCGAGAACACTCCCTTGATGATCGGGAAGTGTTTTTTGAGATCGCGCACCTCGATCAGGGGCTGCGCTCCGTTAGCGCCGGAGGCGGTCATGCCGAGCCCACCAGCAATTTGTCGGCGTGCCAGCAGGCGATCACGTGATCCGGGCGATGCTGGAGCAGCGGTGGATACGCGGCGCGGCATCGGTCGGTGGCAAATCCGCAACGTGGCGCGAAAGTGCAGCCGGCCGGCAGGTTGTGAAGCGACGGCACCATCCCCTTGATCTCGTTGAGACGAATGCGGCGCGCATCCTCGTGAGCGGCGACGTCGAGCTTAGGGATCGAGTCGAGCAAGCCGCGCGTATAGGGATGGCCGGGCTGCTCGAACAGCGTTCGGGCATTTGCCTCCTCGACCTTGCGCCCGGCATACATCACGACCACGCGATCGGCGTTCTCGGCGACGACGCCCATGTCGTGGGTAATCAGGATGATCGCGGTCCCGAAGGTCTCTTGCAGCTCTCGCATCAATTCGAGGATCTGCGCCTGGATGGTCACATCGAGCGCGGTCGTCGGTTCGTCGGCAATTAGCACCTTGGGGTTGCACGACAACGCCATGGCGATCATCACCCGCTGGCGCATACCTCCCGAAAGCTGATGCGGATAGGCGTGGACCCGCCGCTCCGGCTCGGGGATCGAGACACGGCGTAACATCTCGACCGCCTTGTCCATTGCGCCGCGCGCGGATAGCCCTTGATGGACGGTGATTGCCTCGCTGATTTGTCGGCCGACGGTCAATAGCGGGTTGAGCGAGGTCATCGGCTCCTGGAAGATCATCGAGATCTCGTTGCCGCGGATGCTTTCCATCTCGTTTTCGCTGAGGTCCAGCAGATTGGCGCCGCCAAAACGAATTTTGCCGCCGACGATACGCCCCGGCGGGTCGGCGACGAGCCGCAGCACCGACAGCGCCGTGACGCTCTTGCCGCACCCCGACTCACCGACGACACCCAGGGTTTCTCCGGCGCGCACCGCATAGGACACGCCGTCGACTGCCCGGACTACCCCCGCTTGAGTGAAAAAATGAGTGCGGAGATCGTCGATCTCCAGAACCGCCGTGCCAGGCGCAGTTCCGGGCTCCTCCGCTGTTCTACCGAACAAAACTCCCTGACTCAAAAAGTGACTCCGACGATTTCGCTGTG
>JBARIB010000395.1:0-4968 GCA_049799535.1 Allostellaceae bacterium
AAACCTTGGGTGAACTGACCAAGCTCGCCTGGGAGGATGGCGTCCAAGTCATGATTGAAGGCCCCGGTCACGTGCCGATGCACAAGATCAAGGTCAACATGGAAAAGCAGCTCGAGGAGTGCGGCGAAGCGCCATTCTACACCTTGGGGCCGCTGACCACCGACATCGCACCCGGCTACGACCACATCACCAGCGGCATCGGCGCGGCGATGATCGGCTGGTTCGGCACGGCGCTGCTCTGCTACGTGACGCCGAAAGAGCACCTCGGGCTCCCCGACCGCGACGACGTCAAAGTGGGCGTCATCACCTACAAGATCGCCGCGCATGCCGCCGACCTTGCGAAGGGCCACCCGACCGCACGCGAGCGCGACGACGCCTTGTCGCGGGCACGGTTCGAGTTCCGCTGGCGCGACCAGTTTAACTTGTCGCTCGACCCCGAGACGGCCGAGAAGTTCCACGACCAGACCTTGCCGGCCGAGGGCGCCAAGCTCGCCCATTTCTGCTCGATGTGCGGCCCCAAATTCTGCTCGATGCAGATCACGCAGGAGATCAGCGACTACGCGCGCGCCGGGATGGCGGAGATGTCGAAGGAATTCCTGGAGCAGGGCGCCGAAATTTATACCGACGAACACGGCCTGCCACGCGCGGCGGCAGACTAAACCCTGTCATTGCGAGCGCAGCGAAGCAATCTCGTGCCGCCGGTGCCACGCCCCACCTCGCGGGGCGTGGAAGATGGGGCCAGTCGGAGTGCCTGACGCCCCCTACACCGGAATGCCCGACACTGGGCCAGGACGGAGATTGTTTTCGACCGACTGCACGCCCGCTAAGGTCTTTGCGGCGGTTTCGGCAGCTGCGGCCTGGTCGGCGTTTTCGACCACGCCCCACAGCCGGACTTTGCCGTCGCTCACGGTGACGTTGACGAGCACCGTGTCGAGTTCTTGCTTGTCCAGTAGAATTTTCACCAATTCCTCGCGGAGTTGGCGATCCTTCGCCGCGCCCGGTTCGTGATGATCGACTATTGTGTTGGCAAGCCCGTGCAGCAGGTTGGCGCGGCTGACGATACCCGCGAGCCTGCCGTCGCTGAGCACCGGGACGCGCTTAATGTGATGGCGCTCCAGCAGTTCGGCGATTTCATTGAGCGGGGTGTCATCCTCGACGGTGATCACGTTTCGTGTCATCACTGCGCCAGCGGTACGCCCGTGCGCCTTTTCATACGTCACCGTCTGTCCGGTGAAGACCGCTTCCAGCCACCATGGCCGCTGCGCCCAGGCGCGGCTCGCGCCCTCGGGGCGCAACAGGTCGCCCTCGCTGACGATGCCCACGACCTTCCGTGTGCCGTCGACGACCGGTACCGCGCTGATCCGGTGCTTCAGCAGCAGGCGCACGACCTCGTGGACAGGCGTATCTTCCGAAACCGAAATGACATTTACTGTCATGATATCCTTTGCCTGCATGGTCGCATCCTCCTTTATCGACATTGAGTTCTTCGACGGCATCTGTGCTCGGTCGACACGCCGCTACGATTTACTGGCCTGAACCGCTATAAACGCAGCACCCAACGTGGTTAGCTCGCCCAGAGCAGGATCGATCCGCGCCATCCCTCTCGCGACGAAACGGGAACGGGGATAATAGACCGCGCCGGAGACGTGATCGACGCGAAGCTTGGCCGCCTCGACCAGCGCGCGCAACTCGCGTGCCGATCTGAATTTCGCTGCGTGCCACATCTTCGCGCCGAACCAGCCACGCAGGCGTCTGGACGCGGCCCAGAGGCTCCATTTGCCGAGATCGCCAATGACGAGACGACCGCCGGGCTTGAGAACCCGCGCGATTTCCCGAACGGCCGAGACCGGTTCGGGCACAAAGGCGAGCACCGTGATTACGGTAACGAGGTCGAAACTGCGGTCGCGAAACGGCAGCGTTTCGGCGCGACCGACCGAGTAGCCGATCGTCGCCTTGTGCTGCGCGGCGCGTGCGGCGGCGCGAGCGATCATGCGCGGATCGCTGTCATAGCCGACGACCGGGGACGCACCATTCTGCCAGCACGCCAAGGTCAGTGCGCCATCGCCGCAGCCGACATCCAGCAGAGCTCGGCCCTTCAATTGGCCGGCCAGGCGTAGAATCAGCCGCCGCTCGATGTCCTCGGTAATGGTTCCGAGCGAGGTCGCGCGCCAAGTTGCATAGGCGTCGGGCCCAAACTCGCCGGCAAGGTCCGCTGGGTTGCGGCCAAGCCCCATAGCGCCGCGACCGTTGTCAGCCGGCGATCGGGCAAGCATTCGAGAGGGTGATCGTCATCACGACCTCTCCTCGGCTCGCCGCCTTTGCAAAGGCCTCTGTCAGGGCAGCAAAGATCAGGTCATCTTCGCCCACAACGTACGTGCTCATCGGACCGATCTCGGGTTTCAGCCCGCGCGCCTCGAACGCCAGCCGCACCGCCTCGATAGCTGGGCCAACACGCTCCTGCCGCAAGGGGTACATACTGACCTGTGCGCTCGATATCATCTACGGCTCCTCAGTAAGCGGGCTGGTTTCGCCGCGAGTTTGGTACAGTCTCAAGCCTCCGCGTCAGGCTTGGCTCCTAAACGTCAGATACATGAGCACCAGGTAGACACCTGGCATCGCGACCAGCACGAGGAATTGCGCCAGTCCCGTCGCCTCGCACTTCGAGGCGTAAAACTGGTAGCCGACGTAAGCGTCCACGATCGCGATGATGACCAAACCAATATACCACGGCAAGAGCGGGTTGCGCCGGGTTGTCATTGCCATAGGATCCTCTTTTATTGCGCTGCGCCCTATCTCTATTACGGCGGCTGGATCATCTTGCTGGCCGGGCTGCGTACCGCCCGCGGCAGCGATGTAAGTTGGCAGGTGCTAGTCGCAGTCGAGCGCTGCGGACAAAGCCTCGATTTGTTGGCTGATCGGTCACTACATTGCTCGGCACGGGTCCACCTTTTCGCCAGAAATAAGAGGCTTCGGTGCTCCCCGCCTTGATCCAGATCAATGGGTGCACCGACGTTCCCTGAGCAAGCCCGTCAAACCGCAATCGGGTTCGGCCTTAGCGTACGAGGCCTGACCAATGACCCGCCGCTTGCCCTAGTACTATTGAGGAATTATGGTGCCAGAATTGGCGCCAATCTCCTATGAGAGAAACGGATGAGATCCCACCCTTCGCGCGGCGGCGGACCGCGGGCCGTCGGCTTCGCGGAGGAGGCTCCCGCGCCGGTCCGCCCCAGCGTGAGAGACGTAGCGCACCGGCTGCGCGAGCGTATCGCTTCCCATACGATTCCGCCCGGCGCCCGTCTGCGTGAATGGGACGTAGCCACCGATTTCGGGATTCCGCGTCTGACGGCACGGGAGGCGCTCGAAGCCCTGGTGCATCTCGGCTTTGTCGAGCGTCAGCCAAACCGCGGCATCGTGGTCCGCCGCCGAGAGCTCGCTGAGGTCTTGCGCCTGTTCGAGATGCGCGAGGTCAACGAGGGTCTCTGCGCCCAGATCGCGGCGCGCAACGCACCCCCCGAGAGCTGGGACGATCTGATAGAACTATTCGGCGTCCCGATGCAGGACATCGTCGAGCGCAAGGATCTCCACGCCTATGTTCGTCACTATGAGCAATTCCGATGCAGGCTCATCGACGCGGCGGATTCGCCGCCGCTCGCCGATCTGTTGCAGCAGCTGAATGACATGACCAGCATTTTCGGACGCCGCGTGCTCTTGGTCTCCGACCGCACCGAGCACGCGCTGCGCGATCATCGCGCCGTCCTGGCCGCGCTCCGCCGGGGAGACGCCACCGCGGCGGAGAAGCAGCGGCGCGCCACTATCGCCAATGTCCGCGCGGTAGTGGAGCGCTATCACGCGTTCGTGCTGTGATCGGGCAGCTCCGCGCCGGCCTCGCGCAACATCCAGGCTCGAAATGCAGCGACCCTGGGCTTTGCCGGGACGCGTGCCGTAAGCAGGTACCAGGAGCGGGGTCCGGACAGGTGCAGCGCGAACGGGGCGACCAGGCGGCCGCTGGCCAGATCGCCCTCGATGAACCCCACCCTACCGAGCGCCACGCCCCAGCCCTGCGCCGCCGCCTCGCTCGTCAGCGCATAGCTGTCGAATTTCGGCCCACGCGCGGTGTCGATGCCGCGCACCCGGGCCGTGGCCAGCCATAGGCGCCAGTCGTCCGGCGCGTTCAGCACGTGAAGCAGCGTGTACTCCCGTAACGCCGCCACGCTATGCTGGCGATCGGGCGAGAACAACGCCGGACTTGCGATCGGCGTCAGATCGGCCCGCAGCAGGTGATCGGCGCGTAGCTGTCCCCCGGTTTCGGCCAGCGCGTTGCCACTCTCGACCGCGGCACGGCCGAGGTAGCGCACCGCCAAGTCGATGTCCTCCCTGACCAGGTCGAGCGTGCGGTAGGCCGTGACCAGCCGCAGCTCTATGGCAGGATAGAGAGCGGCAAAGCGCAGCAGTCGTGGAATCAGCCACTTCAATGCGAAGTCGGGCTGCACGCTGATGGTGAGCGGCCCGACGCCGCTCGTCCGCCTCAGCCCCTCGACACCGAGCGCCAAACGCTCCAGCGCTTCGTTGATCACAGGGGCGAGCGATCGAGCAAGATCGGTGAGAGCGACGCCGTTTGTGCGCCGGCGGAAAAGCTGGCGTCCGATCCAAGCTTCCAACACTTTGACCTGATGACTGACGGCGGCGGGGGTGACATTCAACTCCTCGGCGGCGCGTCGGAAGCTGCCAAGACGGGCAGCCGCCTCGAAGGCGCGACACGCGTTGAGCGGCGGCAGACGCCCGATCATGGCTGAGATCCTCCTACCGTTTGTCCGCAGGGTCTCGATAGCGCCCGAGACCTAAATTTTTTAATCCTTGACCATAGAATATTGTAGGTCCAGGAGCTGGCCGGGCGGCTAGGTTTTCTCCGTTTACGGCCTGCCGGGCCGTCGTGGCCGTGCAGGACATCAAGGAGGTCGTATAGATGGG
>JBARIB010000396.1:0-1576 GCA_049799535.1 Allostellaceae bacterium
CGTCTGCGCCGCCGACAATCGGACCGGGAAGGATGAAGAAGAACAACGTGACCACGGCGGTGACGAACAGCACACCTTTGAGCTCGGCAGTCAATGGCCGGTCGAAAGCGCCCACCGGCTCGTCGAAATACATGACCTTGACGACGCGAAGGTAGTAGAACGCCGAGACAACGCTGGTTACGACGCCGATGACGGCCAGTCCGGCGAGCTTGGCATCGATGGCGGCGAAGAAGACGTAGAGCTTGGCGAAGAACCCTGCTGTTGGCGGTATCCCGCTCAACGCGAACATGAAGATCCCGAGTGCCAGGGCAAGGGCGGGCTGCGTGCGGGACAGCCCGGCGAGATCGGAGATGCCCTCTAGCATCCGCCCATTCCGACGCATGCACAATATCACCGCAAAGGTGCCGACCGTCATGACCAAGTAAATCGCCATATAGACCAGCACGGCGCGTATCCCGTTAGCGGTGCCGGTGGCGAGCCCGATCAGCGCGTAGCCGACATGGCTGATCGAGCTGTAGGCCATCAGCCGCTTGATACTCTCCTGCGCGATCGCGGCGACGGCTCCCAGCACCATCGAGGCGATCGAGAGGAAGATGATCAGCTGGCGCCATTCGGCGAGCAGCGGCCCGAACGGCTCGACCATGAAACGGACGAACAGCGCGAGCGCCGCGATTTTCGGCGCCACCGAGAAAAATGCGGTCACCGGGGTCGGTGCGCCCTCATAGACGTCGGGTGTCCACATATGGAATGGCACCGCCGAGACCTTGAAAGCGAGGCCGACGACGACGAAGACGAGGCCGATGATGACGCCCGCCGATGGCGGCGAAGCGCCGCTCATCAACGTGGCAATTTCGGCAAAGCCGGTGGTGCCGGTGAAGCCGTAAATTAACGAGGCGCCGTAAAGCAGGAATCCCGATGACAGTGCGCTGAGCACGAAATATTTGAGCCCGGCTTCGCTCGACCGGGTCGAATCCCGATTGAAGGCGGCGACGACATAGAGCGCCAAATTCTGCAATTCGAGGCCGACATAAAGGGTGATCAGGTCATTCGCCGAGATCATGACCATCATCCCGGTCGTCGACAAAAGCACGAGCACCGGGAACTCGAACCGGTCGATCCCCTGATCCTCGTTGTAGCGCATTCCCATAAGGATCGTAACCGCCGAGCCGATCAGCACCAGGGCTTTCATGAACAGGGCGAACGCGTCGGTGACGAACATGCCGTAGAAGCTAAGATGCCGCTCGCCTCCTTGTGCCAGGGAAACGACGAGCGCGAGGATCAGCACCGCGATGGCGAGCCAGGAAACCGTCCTCGTCGACTTCTCGCCGCTGATCGCGCCGAATATCAGCAGCGCCATCGCGCCCGCGGCGAGAATGATCTCGGGCAGCGCCGGCGCGATGTCAGGAACCGGCGATCCCGGCAACTATCCGACCAGGGAATTCTCCCTCGCCGCCCTCAGGGGCGGAGAGGGTCGGGGTGAGGTGGGGGTAGCCTCCACCTCGGAACGATTGCGCCGCCCACCTTACCCTCCCAGTCCCCCGGATCCAGTCCTTGGGCTGAAGGCTCACCCGCGATG
>JBARIB010000397.1:0-3837 GCA_049799535.1 Allostellaceae bacterium
GTCTATGCCGGCGCTGGGACCTCGGGGCGCCTGGCGGTGCAGGACGGCGCCGAGCTCGCGCCGACCTTCAGCTGGCCGCAGGAACGCGTGCTGCTATTGATCGCCGGCGGCCGCGAGGCACTGGTGCAATCTGTCGAGGGCGCCGAAGACGAGAGCGAGCAGGCGGTCGAACTGGTCCGCCGCCACGCGATCGACGTAAGCGACGTTGTCATCGCCGTGGCTGCGAGCGGCACGACCCCATTCACGCTGGCCTGCCTGCGCGAAGCGAAAGCGCGCGGCGCCCTGACGATCGGCATCGCCAACAACCAGGACACACCCCTTCTCGCCGAGGCCAACCACCCGATCTGGCTCGATACGGGCCCGGAGCCGATCGCCGGCTCGACCCGGATGAAGGCAGGCACCGCGCAGCGGATCGCGATGACGTTGTTGTCGTCATTGGTGATGATCCGGCTGGGCCGCGTCTATCGCGGGCTGATGGTCGACCTGAAAGCCGCCAATACAAAGCTGGTGAAGCGCAGCGAAAAAATCCTGCTGGAGCTCTCGGGCCGCAGCCGCGCCGAGGTGCGCGAGGCGCTGCAACGGGCGAACGGCAGCGTCAAGCTCGCACTGTTGCTGCTCGAAGGCTGCGATCTCAACGAAGCGACGAGAACCCTCGACCGCGCCGGCGGTCAGCTCCGCGTCGCGAAAGCGCTGATCGAGACCCGCCGAGCGCCAAAAACCCAGATATGAGGCGGGCGAGCCGTTCTCGACAAGCCGAGGCGGTCTTGCTATAGAACGCGCCCCGCGGCGGGTGCATAGCTCAGTTGGTAGAGCAGCTGACTCTTAATCAGCGGGTCCAAGGTTCGAGTCCTTGTGCACCCACCAATAATATCAAAGAGTTACGACCTCATAAGCCCGCTTGACGGCCTGGTTCCGCCCTACCGGAAGCACATCGGAAGCTTCGCGAGAGGGGAAGGGGTACAGACGCCGCGATCCAGCGGCTCATGCCTCCTCACCAGCCGCCAAGCGCAGGCCAGACAGGAACAGTTCGCGGTCCTCGGGGTTGCGGAAAGGCAGAACAATCGGCATGACCTGGGGGCTAATGGCGCGCAGCCGGGCGACAATTGCGCGCGCTTCGTCGAGCCGGCCGGTATGGGCATAGCATGCCGCGAGGTAGCGGTAAGAGGCGGGATAGCCCGGCTGGTCTTGAATGGATAGCAGCAGCTTGGGCACCGCTTGGTCAAACAGACGCTTGAAGAAATAGGCGACACCGATCACGACCAGGGGCGCACCCATACGCTCGCGCGGGCTCAAACGCAGCGAGGTCTCGACATGCGCCACCGCGAGATCGTGCTGACCCGCAAATGACCTGAGAAGGCCGCTCACATACCAGCCGCGTGCGTAGCTCGGGTTGAGCGCGAGCGCCCGATCGATCAGCCCGAGCATAGCGTCAATGTCCTCGCCAAAATAGGCCAAAGTGAAGGCTGCGTGGACGAGAATACCGGGGTCGTCCCGTGCTACCTGGAGCGTCTGCCGAGCAAGCTCGATTGCCTTAGAGCGGTTCGTCTCCAGCTCTTCTGCCCAACCGTCAAGAACGAGCCGCATGTGGCACATCGCCGTCCAGGCTAATGCCGGCCCGTAATGCGGATCAATAGCGATCGCCTGTTCAAGCAAATCCAGCGCCTCGACGATGCGCTGTTTCGTTGTCGGATAGAAGGCCGCAAGCGCGCGCAGGTAGAAATCATAGGCGCCGAGGTCGGTCGTCGGACGCGCGGCGGAGCGGCGCATTTCGGCCGCCTGCAAGGCCGGCTCGATAACGCCGGCGACGCTGGTCGCGACCTGATCCTGGAGTTCGAAGATGTCTTCGAGCGAGCCGTCGAAGCGGTCGGCCCAGAGATGCGCGTCGGTTGCCGCGTCGATCAACTGCGCTGTAATGCGTACCCGGCCCGCCGCCTTGCGAACCGAACCTTCAAGCACGTAGCGCACGCCCAGCTCGCGCCCGACCTGCTTTACATCGACGGCTTGCCCTTTATAGGTGAAGCTCGAATTACGGGCGATGACGAACAGCCAGCGGATGCGCGACAGCGCGGTAATGATCTCCTCGACCATGCCGTCGGCGAAGTATTCCTGCTCTGGATCGCCGCTCATGTTCTGGAACGGCAGTACGGCGATCGACGGCTTGTCGGGAAGCGGCAGCGCCGGTGTTGCCGACGCCGACGGGCTCTTGGCGGCAAGGGTGGGGTCGCGAACCCGGTGCATCCGCACTGGCCGGGCAATGTTTTTGACCTGTTGTTCGCCCAGATCCTCAAAGACAAAGGGCAGCCGGTCGCGCACCTGGTCATAGACAGTATTGGAAACCAATACCTCGCCGGGCTCAGCCAGGGCCTCAAGCCTAGCCGCGATATTTACCCCATCGCCGAATATGTCCTCGTCCTCGACAATCACATCGCCGAGATTGATCCCGACGCGGAACTCGATCCGCTCCGCTGGCGGGCTGGCCCCATTGCGGTCAGCCATCCCCCGCTGGACTTCCACTGCGCAACGCACAGCATCGACCACGCTCGGGAACTCGACCAGCATCCCATCGCCGGTGGTCTTAACGATCCGGCCGTGGTGTGCGGCAATGTTGGGGTCTACGACTTCGCGCCGATGCGCTTTCAGCCGCTCGTGCGTCCCCTCCTCATCCACCCCCATCAGTCGCGAATAGCCGGCTACATCGGCGGCGAGGATCGCGGTGAGGCGGCGAATGGCAGCCATCGCTGGGTTGGTGGTCTGTTGGCTTAACGAAATCTACCGCGAAACCCGCGTCGACCCCAGCATTTCAGATGGCCGGGTGGGCTCGCGGCGGATCACTCTCCCGGCGGGCTCACGGGCAGCTCGTTATCGCTGCGCCGGGTGAGCGGGAGCAGGGGCTTGAGCTGCAGGATATCCGCGGCCTGTTCTCCGAGGCAGACCGGCCATTTCTCGAATACTGAGATATTCCGATTGGACTGCGCCAAATCGCTGGCCGGCACTGGGGAGAGCGTTCATGATCGAGAAAAACCAGGGCACCATCAAAGTAGAAAGGGAGATACGTCATGCGTTCGTGTTGGATCATCTCAGCAATTGCCGCCATCGGTCTCGCCGTGTCGGCATCCGCCCAACAGCTCAGGGCACGCGGCAGCAAATCGAACGGCCAGTGGCCACCTACGCCGAGAACTTCAACAAACAAGACGCCGCCGGAATTGCTGGGCTCTACACGAAGGACGGTGTGCTGGTCTCTTCGGCTGCAAAGGCCGTTAAGAGCGGACCGCAAGAAATCGAGCAGAGCTACCACGGCGCGTTCAAATCGGGGTTGAACCATTTAGAGTTAACCGTCGATCAAGTTTCGCCATTAGGAACAGACGCGGCCATCTCAATGGGCGAATACCACCTTACCGGCCAGGGGCAAAACGGCCCGATGAAGGTGGACGGCCATTGGACTGGCGTCGATGTGCGCGAAGGGGGCAGCTGGAAAATCCGGCTCGCCACGGCTGTTCCGAACCCGCCTCCAGCGGCCAGCGTTGGCGCGGCAACACCATCGGGGCCCGCGAGATGATCAAAGGGAGGCCGGATAGGTCCATTAGCCGCGGACGTGGGTTAGGAGCGCTCGCGGAGCCACGCCCTAGGGCGTAACGTTCAAGCTGCGCTCGCTGACCTCTGGCCTGAGAGCCCCCGAGCGATGCGTCGAAGCCAACTACCTCCAGCGGACCCGGTTCGAGAGCATCGCCGAACGAAAGCTGCGCCAGCGCCAATTGACCGAGGATGGGAATATGGAGATCAGTGGGCGGGAGTTGCGCGAGGGCTCTACCGTAGCGCCCTTATTTCTCAGATAGGGTC
>JBARIB010000398.1:0-1785 GCA_049799535.1 Allostellaceae bacterium
GCCCATCGGCGGCCCGATCACGACGACCGTTGCGGCCGGCGATAAGGGGCGCAACACCGCTATTGGATAAGCGATCATCGGCCGCCCGGCGATCGTATGCAGGACTTTTGGAATGGCCGATTTCATTCGTGTACCGCTGCCGGCGGCAAGGATGATGGCGGCAAATCGAGATTGTCTCATCAGTGGCTCTGAGCAGACCAACGCACGCGCAACGGGGACGGTCGCGCCCCCGCCTATCTAATTACAACACAAAGATTGTTACCGACTATGTCACAAGAGCACAGGGTTTTTCCGGACTCCCGTTCTGGTCGCGGAGCAGTTTCAACGATGCCCTATCGCCTGCCATTCGCGGCTTATGAAACCCGGCGCTATTACTAATCGACGACGTAAGCCTACAACCACTTCTTGTAGCCGCGGCGGAGGGCCTTGCCGAGACGAGAGGCATTGTCGGTCCAGTCGCCTTTGGGTGAGGCCGGAGAGGTAACCTTTTTGAGCTCCTTCAGCCTCTTGCCTAGGCGGAAGGCGTTGTCGGTCCAATCGCCCGCAGGCTGGCCGGCGTCTTTGAGCCGCTGCTCGAGGCGCGTCTTCATGGTTGCGGCATTGGCACGCTCGTGTTCAGTGGCGCCGGGGTTCTCGGCCAATGCAGTCACTGCCCGAAGCTTGCGCCGAAGATCTGCGGCCGACGCGGTCAGTCTGACCGCCCGTATCACGGTAGAGTCTCGGATCGCGTATAACGGCGCCATGCGCTCATCTGAATCGCCGAAGTCACGCAATGGACCACCACGGGTTTGGTCTTGACTGCAAACGCGCGAGCGATGCCGTCGGCCACCTCCTCCTCGCGACGAATGGTGATGCCTTCCGCCCCAAAAGATCGGCCCCATTGCGCGAAATCTGGATTGGTCAGCCTGGTGCCTTCCATGAACGCTCGCTCCGGATAGCGCACATAGGAGTGCATGCCAATCGTGCCGTACATGCCGTTGTCGGAGATGATCATGATCGGGTTGACGCCGTATTGGCAGGCGGTGGCAATCTCGTTGCCCATCATCAATGCACCGCCGTCGCCGAGAAAGGCGACGACCTGCGCGCCGGGCCGGCGCAAGGCCGCTGCGACCGCCATCGGCATGCCCGAGCCCATCGCGCCGACCACCGAGGCGAGGAAGACCTGCCCTTGTCGAAAGCCGATATAGCGATGCACAAAGCTGCCGAAATTGCCGGCGTCGGTCGTGACCGTCGCATCGGGCGCCAAGTGCTTGTCGACCTCGCAGACAATGGCGGCAAAATTCACACCATCTGCGGTCGGCTCCCATTCCTTCGCCAGTAATTTGCGGTGGATGGCATGCAGACTGTCAACCCAGCCACGGCGCTTGCCAGCGTCGGCGGGAGCGCCGCACCGCAATAGCCCTTTGATCACCTCGTACGGACTGCACGGCATGCCGAGATCGGGCCGCCAGACGCGGCCTACCTCATTGGGATCGGGCCAGATGTGCACGAACGGCAATTGCGGCTGCGGCGCCGTCGGAAAGCTGTAGGACTGGCTGACCGTGTCGGTCATCCGCTCGCCCAGTGCCACCAGCAGATCGGCGCGCTTCATCTCCCCGATCAATGCGGGCGGCACGCGAATGCCCATGTAGCCGCCGTAATTCGGGTGCGTCGCGTCGAACAATTGCGGCCGGCGATGGGTTGGGCTGATCGGCAACACCCACTCCTCGGAGAGCCGGTTGAGGTCGGCGAAGACGGCCTTATCATGGACCGCCTCGGCCAATAATGCCCCGCCAACCAGCACCA
>JBARIB010000399.1:0-13439 GCA_049799535.1 Allostellaceae bacterium
TCGGAGCGCAGAGGCGAGGATGGGCAAGATAGGGGAGTCCAGTGGGGCACGATTGCAGCCCCTTGCGGTATAGATTTTAAATCCTTCCGGACATGTTCCTGCGTCGGGTCCCTCTGACCGAGAGATACAACCAGAGAAGCGGGATCGGCGCGAGGCGCCGACCCGAATTAATGGCGATTTATCGGCTGCCCTAACTGCGGCGGCTGCGGCGCGAGCTCGATAAGCCCTTGTAAGGTTCGTCCTGACCGAAGCTCGCAAGGCAGCTTTGACGGAGTTCCGGATCGGTAATCGGACCGCATTCCTTGCGCATGCGCGCCTGGCGGTAGCTGTGATCTGTTTCGAGGCGCCGATCGTATTGTTGGCTCTGGATTACATTTCGCTGCGCCGATGCCGAGGATGACAGATCTCGGTGGTTGGCCCGCGGGCCGCTCATGCCAGCCGATGAAGACGGCATATCGCCCTGATTTGATTGCGGGGCGTAATTGGGAGAAGTGCTGCCCTGATAGCTCTGCGGGCCATTGTAGCCCGGTGTGGAGCCGTAAGTGCCTGCCATCTGGGAATGGGCTGGCATGGTCGCGACCGCCGTCAGGCAAGCGGCCGCGAAAGCCAAACTCGTCGTAGTCTTGAACATCATTGACAGTTACCTCTCAAGTTCGATCTGCACCAGCCCGCGCGAGTAGCTCGTCGATAGCCATTCGCGCTTATGGCGGCCAGGTCTGTGGTTGCACAGTCTGGTCCGGCCGGCGCTCGGATTGGGCGATGCGGAGGCCAGAGGTGCGCAATATGACGGAGTCCGGTGGCGTGCGATTGCAGCCCCTTGCGGTATTGATTTTAAATCCTTGCGGTCATGCTGACCGATACCTGAGGGCCGGGCAGCACCGGCTGAAGGTCTTGGTCCCGCTTACGCCATAGCGCTGCGAAACCGGCCGGGTGTCACGCCGATCTCACGGCGGAAGATGGAGGTCAGATGGCTCTGGTCCGCGAACCCGGCCTTCTGTGCGATCAGAGCGAGCGGTTGGTGGGTCCGACGCAGCAAGGTCTTTGCGCGCTCGAGCCGGCGTTGCATGACATATCGCTGCGGCCCGATCCCGGCCGACTCCTTGAAGGAGCGGCTAAAGTGATAAGGGCTCAGACAGGCGATGTCGGCGAGGACCGTGAGCGAGTGATCATCGTCGAGATGCGCCTCGATGAAGTCGCGCACGCGCCGCAAGCGCTCGGGCGACAATCCGTTGGAGGGCGCAAGCGTCATCGCCGATGGTTCGACACAGTGACGCGTTATCTGCACTGCCAATGCCGAATTCAGTGCATCGGCGAGGATCCGATCGAGGAACCCGCCCTTCATCTCGTTCGCGAGTGTCGACACAATTTGGGAAACCAGCGGATCGTTGGTGGGAGCCAGCGGCTCTAGATGGACGATGCCGCCCCTCACAATGTCGGAAATGACATTCTCGTAGGTATCCGGCCTCTGCAGTATCTGAATAGATTTGGCCGCCGGCAGATCGCATCGGGTATGCATGCCGGCTGGAGTAAACGAAACCGTATCGGGTAGAAACGATATCGGCCGCAAAGGCCCATGGTCGGTTCGAACCGTACCCGCCACATCGGTTAGGGAACAATAGATCCGATGATGATCGCTCTGCCAAACCACCTCTCCGGGATCGCGGTTGATAAGCGCGGCAGAAATCATCCCCCGGGATTGGCTCTCCCGGATGTTGAGCCCGGGAACATTGCCCGTGGGGACAAGTTCTTTGACGCGGCCGAGGGCTGGCCGGCCAGTCGTCGATGGGTGTCTAGAAAGTTCCATCGTTCTTCACTTGTTGATTTCGAGTACCGGGCAATCAGACACGGACCGCTGTGGACCCTATTGAGGCATCGTGGCGATTATAGCACTGATCTAAAATCGAACACGAAATCACCACGAGTTTGACCAAATAAGCGTCCCAAGCGTGTCGTAATTGAAGATCCTTGCGGTCTTATGTGAAATCCTTGCGGAAAACGGGCGGGGCAGCCCGCCCCCCAGCTCAGGCCAGCGCGGCGCGGAACCGGCCGGGGGGGTCACGCCCATCTCACGGCGGATGAAGATATTTGTAACAGTCTATGTGCACGGTAGGCTGGCGATTGCAGTGATGCAGTGATTTAAGTCAATGAAAAGTTCGCTGGCAGGATTGAACTCGCGTCAGGAAGGCCTCCGCGCTGAAAGTCGCGCGTTGTCTTATGACGATTTGGGAGGACAACAATGATAAATGGCTTCCCCTTACTTTGGATCCTCCTGATGATCGTCATCGGGATTTTTCTTGGGGGTTGTGTCTGGCGTATGTCGCATGTCAACCGTGATCGCAACCCTCGCAGAGATTAAGCGTTGCGAACCCTCTAGCGCTTCTCGGTCATGAAAATGGGCGAGCCTGAGACGGCCGACCCCGGTCGATTTCAAGTTTAATCCGGCTCAGGCCAGCGCCGCGCGGAACCGGCCGGGGGTGACGCCCATCTCGCGGCGGAAGATCGCGGTCAAATGGCTCTGGTCGGCGAAGCCGGCCTCCTGCGCGATCCAGGCGAGGGGCTGGTCGCTTCGCCGCAGCAAGGTTTTTGCGCGCTCGAGGCGACGTTGTGTGACGTAGCGCTGCGGACCTACCCCGACCGCCTGCTTAAGCGAGCGGCTGAAGTGATAGGGGCTGAGACATGCTACCCCGGCGAGGTCGGTCAAGGTCAATCGATCTTCGAGATGTCCTTCGATCCTGCGGCCTGGCGATTTTTCGCCCTCGTGACGATCGGACATCTTGATGTGACCATCGGGGCTCACGACGACCTGATGATCCCGATCACGTCAAGATGCATCGCGGTCCTGCTGCGCTTGGGCGGCTGCCGACTGTCCTCCCCGCCGGACTCGAGGCCCATCGAGATCAACTTGAGTCAGGAAGACATTGCTTTCATGTCGAACCTCGCCCGAACCACCGTGGGCGCGGTCCTGCGCAAGCTCGAAGCGATGGGCCTCTTGGAACAGTCCTACCGCCGCATGCGTATTCTGGCACCCGACGCGCTAAGGGCCATGCTGCGAGACTGATATTCGCTGGGTACACGATGCTTTCATTGGAATCGCGGCTAAGTAAGCGTGCGGCATGTCCACAAGGATCTGAAACCAAGACCGCAAGGGGCTGCAATCGTGCCGCCCTGGACTTCCCTATCTTGCGTACTCTGGCCTGCGTTCCGGCTGAAGCGGACGAAGAAAGGGTAAGGCTATGGGATCATATCGAAGCCACTTGTTCGCTTTGGCGCTCGGCTCTCTGACGCTGGCCGGTCCCGCTTTTGCCGAGAATGTGCCGAAGCCGGTGGACACGGACGAGACGTTTCTCACCGGTCTGCCCAGGATTGCCGTCATGGCGGGCCAGGTGGTCGAGTGCTCAGCCGACGCCGACAAGCCTGCCAAGATCGACGATGCGATGGAGCTGGCCAACCAGATCGCGATCCATTTCGGTCTGAGGGCAGCCTTCAACTATGCAGGCACCGTCGGCTACGGCTCCGGCCATGCCTTCGACAAGGCCAATTGTACCCAGTCGATCGACGGCTGGAAGGCAATCCAAGCCAAATACCTCAACAAGTGAGGACCCGGGGCATGAAGAAGCCTCTAATCTACGCGCTGCCGGTCGCGCTGCTGGTAACGCAGGCAGCGGGCGCCCCGCCTTCGGGCTGGGGCGGGATGGGAATGCGCGACTTCGGCATCGCGACTGCGACGACGGACAATGCACCGCTGGTGCTCGCGCAGCATCGGGGTGGCCGCGGAGGCGCGCACGTCAACAGTGCCAATGTCAACCGCGCCAATGTCAATCGGACCAATATTAACCGGACCAACGTCAACCGGACCAGCTTCAACCGCAATAGCTTCCACCGTGACGTCTCGGTAAACCGCAATGTTGTGGTCGCCGGCGGCCACTACGGATCGAACTGGGGCGGCGTCGTCGCCGGTGCAGCAGTGGGCGCGAGTGTCACCGCGGCCGCCACGGCGTCCGCTTACTCAAACAGCTATCCGCCTCCACCGCCCTATCCGTACGGGTACGGTTACGGCTATTGACAGCCACCAGGGCGGCGTCGAATCTCTCAGCTCAGCATTGTTAGATTAAGGCGCCGTCGGCGAGAGGAATTTGAAACCACTACGGACTGGTCTGCTTGCAGCCTTGACGCTGACTAGCGCCACGGCAGCCCTATTACTGATCACTCTAGGCATTGGACTGGCTGACGGAGCTGCGCCGGGCCAAACGGGGTTCGATCCGCCGGAGGTTCGAGCGGCCTCGGATGTGGTGCCGCCGACGTTGCTGCGCGGGCCGCACTACCAATTAGGGCCCACCGTCCGAACCTTTGCCTTTATGAACCAGTACTCCGTGAGATCGGACTACGGCACCTTCGCTCCGCCGAGCGACGCGCGGTTGCGCCGGCTGGTCCGCGAGATTGCCGCAATCGCTGAATTGGAAAAGATTCACCAGAGCGATGCTTTTGCCAAGGCGACGGTCGAGGCAGGGAAGGGGGTGGTGCAAGGGGCCCAGCAGCTGATCGAGAACCCGGTCGCCACGATCGGCGCTGTTCCGGAAGCGGTCTTCAGCATCTTCGGCCGCGTCTCGGAAGCAGCAAAGCGCGGCGGCAGAAGCAAATACGAAGACGGGGTGGCGCAGAACCTTTTGGCCGTGTCGAGTTTCAAGCGCGAATACGCGCAAAAGTTTGATATCGATGTCTATTCTACGAACGAGGTTCTGCAAAAGGAGCTCAACAGCGTCGCCTGGGCCTCGGCCGCCGGCAATCTGACGTTGGGCGCAGCCTCCATGGTGACTGGGGCAACTGTACTCCAGGTTGCCAGCGGCGTACGCACGCTCGAGACGGCCAAGAACATCGTGAACGCACTGCCGCCGACTGAACTGTCTCGGCGCAATCGTGAAGCTTTACACCAAATGCGTGTGCCGGATTCGGTCGCCGACCGCTTTTTGCAGAACCCGCTGCTGTCTCCCCGGCACCAGACGGTGATTGTCGAGGCAATGAAGACGTTGCGGGGGATCCCCGGCCGCACCGCTTTTGTCCAATACGTGGCGCGGGCCGACAGCGAAGATGCCGCCTTGCTGTTTCAGGAGATGGCAGAACTCTTGGCCGGTTACCATCGATCGGTGATGCCGATCCAGCGCCTCGAAATCTATATGAACATTCCCGTCGCCTACACCGGGAAGGGATCGGCAGTAGTCCTGTTGCCGATCGACCGGTTGCTGTGGACCGAGAGGTCATCGCGGATCGCGACCGGCCTCGCCCAGACATTGCCCAAGCCGCTGCCGGTCCAGCATCTCGAAGTCTGGATGACCGGCGACGCGTCGGCGCGTGCCCACGAAGGACTGCAGCAACTCGGGATCGTGCTGGTCGAACACGTCGGGCAGCGCCTTCCGTTGCTTGATTGAAAAGAGCCGGCATTGCCGCAGATGCGCCCAAGTCTGCGGCATCAGGCGATTCGCCCGGCACGCAATGCAATAACTTCGGTCCGATTTGCGATCATCCTCTGTGATGCGATCTGGGCAAATCTGTTGTGACTGGACGAAACCCTCGGTAGTGCGCTTCGCAAAATTGCTTACCGTTGCCAACGGGACTGCCCGCCGATCGGTGTGGCAATAAGGAATAGAGCATCAGCGCTTCCGCCGCAGTCGCGCAGCATTCGCCGTAGCGCGCTTGTGCCACGGTCTCAACGCCGCCCTCGTTCCTTGCCCGGATATCAGAGTCAGCGCGGAGTACTTCGAGGCTGCCGCTTTCTCGACTATCATTCGCTGGTACTCCGCGGGGGTGCAGATCCCCTGGGCCATCATCAAGCCTCGGCGCATCATCGTCTCCCAGGACGCAAACATTAACTCAGTCATGATAACGGGAAGCGAGCGCCTGCGTCGGCGGGAAGTTTGTTTCATGCGACAAAACCATCTGCTTTGCTGTGATCTCATCTGAATTGGAGATTGGCCCCACAACGGCAAAGTTGGTGCCAAGCCACCAGCCTCTGGCACGTTACACCCTTAACCGCGGTGAAAGTACACCTCACCTCAGTATAGGCCACCGGTCCCGCTCCCCGGGGTGCCGTGCGGCGGGAGCCGGGTCAGGGGACGCGCTTCCCCTCCGGTCGACGAGATCGGAATCTCCTGCACGCCCTGAACGCCAAGGTTTCGGTTCGTGCCGGGCTCAGTCCCCGGCTTGTAAGCCTCGTATATGGCTGACCCGCCAGCGGCGGCCACTAAACCCGTTCTCGGGTTGACGCGATAGAGCCGCAATCCCGGCGTCGTGCGGAAGGCTGTGGCCGGTGCATCCTTTAGGGCATCGATCATGAAGTCGCGGAAGACGGGGGCTGCGATGTGCCCACCGGTCTCGTCATCGCCGAGGCTGTCGGGCTCGTCGTAGCCGATATAGACGCCGGCGGCGAGATCGGGGGTGAACCCAACAAACCAGGCATCGTGGAAGTCGTTAGTGGTCCCGGTTTTGCCCGCAATGGGCTTGCCGACGGCGCGCACTGCCGTGCCGGTGCCGCGCTCCACCACGCCTTGCAACATCGTCACGATCTGGAACGTCGAGCCCGGATCGGCTACCTGCTCCCGCGTATCGGGGATGATCGGCATTGGCTGATGCTGCCAAACGACGTCGGTGCAGCCATTACAACGCCGCTGGTCGGCCCGGAAAATCGTCGCACCGTCGCGGTCCTGGATGCGGTCGATCAAGCTCGGGATGATGCGTTTGCCGCCATTCACCAGCATCGAATATGCGGTCGTCAGCCGCAATAGCGTCGTCTCACCCGTGCCAAGGGCCATCGAATATTCCCGCGGTGTGTGATCCATAATGCCGAACCGCTCGATCGTTTGCGCGATCGGCTCCATCCCGACGATCGAGGCTACCCGGGCCGTCATTGCATTGAGCGATTGCTCGAGCCCGACCCGCAGCGGGGTCGGTCCGTGAAATTTCACCTCCTGGCCTCGCTTCGTATAGTTCGTGGGTGACCACATGGGCATCCCTGGGCCTTGTGGAAGCGATATTGGGCCATCGACCACCAGTGTCGACGGCGTGAAGCCGTGATCCAGCGCCGTCAGATAGACGAAGGGTTTGATCGCGGAACCCGGCTGACGCTTGGCCTGGGTCGCTCTGTCGAACTGACTGATCTCGAAGCTAAACCCGCCGCTGATCGCAAGGACGCGGCCAGTGTGCGGATCCATAGCGACGAGGGCGCCCGATATTTCCGGAACTTGGCACAGAGTGAAAGCGTCGGGCGTCTTGGCTTTTGTCGGTTCCGCCATTACGACATCACCCGGCTTGACGACATCGGCGGCTCTGCGCGGATAAGGTCCGAAATTGCCATCGTCACGGCGCGGCCGGGCCCAGCGCATCTCGGAGAACGGGATGTGGCCGATCGCCCCGTTCCTAAAGCCAATCGCGGCACCATCGGCGTCACTGCGTATCACCATCGCCAGGTGCCAGCCGACATCGTTCGCGACCGCAGGCACCGGCACCTTGGCGAGATGCGCCGCCCAATCCCCCTTAGGGTCGATCCAGGTGATCGGTCCGCGCCACCCGCCGTGGCCGCGTTCGTAGGCGATGAGACCATTGCGCAAAGCTTTGTCGGAAGCCGCCTGCAGCCGTGCGTCGAGGCTGGTGCGTACCGACAGCCCCGACTCATAAAGGACCTTCTCGCCATATCGCGCGAGAAGCTCTCGTCTGACCTCCTCGGCAAAATAGGGCGCCCTGACCTGCTCCGCCTCCTGGCGAGGGCGAAGTTCGAGCGGCTGCGCTTCGGCTTGCGCCACCTCCTCCCGAGTTGTTGCGCCGTCCTCGACCATGCGATCGAGAACCCAGTCGCGGCGCGCCTTTGCGACTTGCGGGTAACGCGCCGGGTTGTAGCGGTTCGGCGATTTGGGCAGTCCGGCGAGAAACGCCGCCTCGCCGAGGGTCAGCTCGTCGAGCGCCTTATTAAAATAGGTCAGCGCCGCCGTGGTCACACCATAGGCCCCGCCGCCGAGGTATATTTCATTGAGATAGAGCTCGAGGATGCGGTCCTTTGGCAGCGCTGCCTCGATGCGACTCGCGAGCAGGATCTCCTTGATCTTGCGTTCGATCGAGATCTCGTTCGACAACAGCATGTTCTTGGCGACCTGCTGAGTGATTGTCGAAGCGCCAACCGGGCGACGGTTCGCATGCAGTCTCCCGACATCCATGATCGCGGCGCGGATGATCGAGAGCGGATCGATCCCGTGATGGCTGTAGAAGTTCTTGTCCTCGGCGGCGAGGAAGGCATCGACGACCCGCTTTGGGATCGCCTCGATCGGCACGAAGACGCGCCGCTCGACGGCGTATTCGGCCAGAGGGCGACCATCACCCGCGTGGACGCGGGTCATGATCGCCGGCTGATAATGGGCGAGCTGCTGATAGTCAGGCAGATCGCGGTCGAAGTGCCAGATCACAATGCCGACGACGCTACAGCCGGCGATCGCCAGAAGTATCCCGCAGACAAACAGGAACCTGAAGAGCATGAGCATGCTCAGCGATGCGCGACCGCGCGCACTCCTGCTGTGTCGATCACTGTGCTTTCAACGCTGCCAACCGCTCGCTCAAACTCTGCGGCGCGGCCGGCTTGCCGGCGGCAGTGGCCAATGCGGCAGCAATGTTGGGATCCTCCTGCTCTGGCCTGGTCGGCCGCAACAGCCTCGCCTTGCTCATCTGCGCATCGGCTGAGGCCAAATCCTTCGCCGCCGCGTCCTGCATGGCTTTGAGGGCGACCGTCAGACTGCTCGTCTGGCTGGCGAGTCCGGCTGCCCGGCGAGCCGCTTCCGCCTGCCGCTCGGCCTGCTCGCGCTGCTGCGCCGCTAGTCCCATCGCCCGTTGGGCCCGCTCGAGCTCGGAGCGCGCCGTCTTGAGCTTGCCGCCGGCCTCGGCATAGGTCTGCTCGAGCAGCGCCAAATAGTCCTTGGCGTCGACCGCCTCGCTCTTCTCCCGCTCGATTTCGGGCGCCATCTGCTCGAGCATCGAGACCAGTGTTTCGAGGCTCTTTTCCAGTGCCCCCTTGCGCGCCAGATCGCTTTCGGCGTCGACCTGCCGTTGCAGTTGCTCGGCCGCCGCCATCCGCTGCTGAGACAGCATCTGGATCGCGTCGGCTTCGCGCTTCTCCCTGTCGTAACTCTGCCGCGCCAGCGCCACCTCCCGGCCCAGCTCATCGAGCCGTTGCTCCATCGTCCGCATTTCCGCCTCACTGGCAGATTTCGGGTCCCAGCGCACCAGCGCCTCGATCCCAGCAGTTGCAGCCTTGTCCATTTTTACGCCAACGAGATTCCTCATGAATGCCAACATGTTGACTTCTCCTCCTCTGCTAAATCAGTTGGGCACCATCGCCGCAGCATTGAGCAGCGCGACGGCGATCTGCGCGCCAGCCAATGTGATCGCGGCGGCAACATTGCCACCCTCGATCATGCCGCGAAAATTGCGCATGGCCAGCACGACCACACCGAGTGTTAGTAATTGCAAGATCAGCGCTACTACGCCCCAGACCAGAATATCGATCAGCGTGCTGCTGGTCGCCAGCATTGCTGCCAGTGGGATCGCCAGTGCCACGATCGCGCCGGCGAGCATCGTGCCCGCTGCGGCGTTGCCGTCCACCACCATCTCGCGCTCGTGGAAAGGTGTGAGCCTGATGTAAATCATCACTCCGATGGCCAACAGCACCGCGCAGGCGACGACCTGCACGATCAACATCGGCAGTCCTTGACCGAGAGCGTCAAGAATGGCGGCCAGCGATCCGGGTGAAGAGGATTCCATGATCATTCCCTCGTGCGCTTCTTTTCAGCTGTCGAGCGGCACTGCGGGAAGCATGAGCGCCGCAGGACTGATGTCGATTCCCGCATACACCTCGACCCATGCTTCGTCGCCCTCCTCGACTGCGCACACCAGGACGTACTCAACCTGCGGTGCAGGTGGCGGTGCATCGGCGCGGGCGCCATAAATCATGGCCTGGACCCTCCGCTGTATGGTGCCGCTCAAATCCTGCACCGTCTCGACCTGCTGGCGCGGCGGCACGCGACTGCTCCCCGGCGCCCAGATGCGGTCATATGTTTTGCCGTCCTTCGTCTCAAACTGCGGCCAGCCGATCATCCCCTCGGCCTGGTCTAGCCAGAACCCCCACTCGTCCCGGCTGGCCGGTGTGATCTGATCGAGCAAGGTGAAATACCGGCACTCGTCTGGCGCGCCGTCCGTCCCGAGATGCAGCATGAAGAACGCCTGGCGTCCGGGCACATAGAGCCGATGCAACGATACCCCACCATCGGTGATCAGCCCCAACGCCTCTACACTGATCATCCCGCTTGCTTCGGGCGGCTTCACCTTGGTCACACCGGCCGCGAGCAGGAAAGGCGAGGGGTCGACCGGGATTGTCATGCCGACACGGAAACGGCTCGCCGCACTGCCCGACAGTCCTGGCGGCGGCGCCGGTCCGCTGGACGGTCCGCGCGCTGTTCCCATTGGACTGGCACCGGCGACGCCCGCGGCGCGGCGGCGGAGCAGCCACAGCCCCACCAACACGGCGCTCCCAAGAAAGACCACGATAATGACGTCATCGGACCCGCCGGGGCTCGAGCTTACCGGGCGCGAGGTTGCCGGCTGAGCCTTGCTCTGCGCCAGCAAATTGTCGAGCTCTGTCAGCTTCTGTGCCACGGCCGGATCGTTCGCCGCCGCGCGGTCCGCCTCGGCACGCCACTGCGTGTAGCGCGGATCACTGCGGTTCTCCTGGAAGTAGGCCACGCTTTGCGGCCCCGACAGGGAGTTTAAGAGCGACCAAGCCAGCACTGCATCCCACGCCCCGAACCGGGGGCTCGATCCGGCATAGGTCGGCGCATAGGCTCCCCCACCCCACCCGGCTGGCGGAGAACGACGCTGCAGCAGGGCTGTGCCCCAGGCATTGTCGTCCCAACCGGTTGACGGACGACGGCTCGTCGACAACGGTGCGGGTACGGGCCGAGCTTGTGATGCCCGGTAGTCCTGCAACGCTTGGCTCGAGGATCGCCGCGAGATGGCGCGATCCCCGCCGCGCGAGCTGTCCAGGCCGAAACCGCTAAAAGCCGAACCCGATGGCCGGCCATATCCTCCGCCGCCGATAGCGGGCCGGCGATCGAAACCGCCGCGACCACCCAAGGAACCGCCGGATGCGGCGGCCCCGCCGGGCCGGCTGTAGCCGCCGCTGCTTTGTGCGAGGGCCGGCGATGACACCGCTATGATCCCGACACCCGGCACCATCCACGCCGTCGCCGGCGCGACCAGCATCCCGCCCGTCTCGAGTGCGAGGCAGACCAAAAGAAGTCTAAACACACGCCTCAATCTCGACATCGGCACGATCCGGAATAGCCAAAGCTGGCTCAGCGCCCGCTTCTCCACGAACAGAGCCGCCAGAGCGTGCCGATGAATTCGGCGATGAATTTGCGTGACATCGGTAGGTCCTTCCTTTTCGACATTGGCAAGTTGTCCCGAGAAACAGACGGTCTGTACTCCGTCGAAACGGCCCCTTGCCGGCCGCGCTGGATAGCCCGGGCCAGTTCGATAAGCCGCAGCGCATGGCGCGTCAGCCGATCGAACTCGCGCGGATCACTCGCACGAGCGGCGCTTTGCAGAGAGGTCGCAGCAGCACTGCGAAGCTCCTTCGCTTCCGCACCTTCAGATTGCGGCTCAAGGTCGTCCATGGCGCCGGACCGCGTAATTACGGCGTCGTTGATAGACCGACTGCAGGGCCCCCCGATTGGAAGCCCTTGCGGTCTTGATGTCAGATCCTTGCGGAGATACGCGATGCCGGAGCCACTAGCTCAAGCCCGGGGTGATGCGGGTAGGTATGACGTCGTCTCACCGCAGAAGCCGGCCTCGTGCACTAATCCGGCGGGGGTAACGCGTCCTCGAGAGATCATTCGGCTCAGGGTCAGTCTGGCGCGAAACCGCCCGGCGCCGGACAACCATGAAAGCAACCTTACGGATGTTTGCGCGCCCGCTGGCGAGCTAAAGGCAAGCAGAGCTTGCCCGCCTCGCTGCGGCAGCCTGCGGCGCCCATCCGCTCCGCATCTGCTGCGTCGGTTGCGGCGTCTTGCAAGCTAGGGGCGACCGGAGGTTTTTGGCAATTACCTTAACAGGTGAATTGCTGGTCAATCTTCAGCGCTAGGGATCACCAAAGTATAGACTATTTGAATCGGTTCACCAGCGCGAAATCTCTACTTGATCCGGCATTCGACCATGTGGAGTGAGCTTGTCGACGACACCCGGCAGAACACGTGACAGCCAAAAGCAGCTCGTTCTCTGGCGTACCTGTTAAGCGAGACAGGTTATTGACCGCGTCGGGGCCGAGCGCTTGATGAAGCTGATCCGGCGCGATCGGTTGGTTCTGCCCGGGCCCGATCTACGAATTAATGACATCACGATGGCCGCTTTGTTGAAAGCGCTGCAGCACGCTGCTGAGGCCACCCCCTGCGGCTGACTGGGTGCGACTGGTAGGATTGGCGGAGAGGTGCCGCCGCCCCCGTATAGATCACCGAGACCCCCGGTCGCGCGCGCAGCAAACAGCGCCGTCAGTCCTCTCATCAATGGTTTAGCGAGCATCCCACCGGGGACTGGCGGATCCCCATACATTGTCGAGAAGTCTCACGGCGTTGCCCTCTCTGATCAATAAGCCCGTCGACCAGTCACCGCGTGATAAATTACCAACACTACGATCGCTCCAATCACAGCAGCCACCATGCTGTAGAGATTAAGACCGGTGATCCCGCTCGCGCCCACAGCGCTGAAGAGAATGCGTCCGACGATTGCCCCGACAATGCCGAGGATGATGTCGATAAAGAAGCCCTGGCCGGTCTTGTTCACGATCTTACTGGCGATGAATCCGGAGATGAGACCCAATATGATCCATCCGACGATAGACATGACGTACCTGCCCACTTGCGAAAAACATGAGATGTTACGGGGAGTCGAGAGGGCGCGATTGCAGCCCCTTGCGACGTTTGTATTAGATCTTTGCGGAAATGCTCCCTATCCGGACACGGACGGCACATCCGCCATGATTCAACGAGCTCCTCTATAGAGAAAGGCCTGCAGCAGGCTGAGGCAGCGATCCCGCCTCACGGTCGTCACGTATCATCCCTTCAGGCGCTTGTTGCAGTCGCTGTAGTAGCTGCCGCCCTTCCGAATCCAGCTCAGACCCGGTTCGAGCGGATAGGGATGCGCGAAATCATGTCGCAAGGTTTTACAATTAAGACCGCAAGGAGCTGCAATCGCGCCCCCTGGAGTTCGCTATCTTGACCATTGTGGCCCCGCGCTCCGACGAACGATCCCAAGCCAAGCGCTGGCGGGACCCGGCTAGGCGACCAAAGGCCGACCGAGAAACTCGGCGCTGGCCGTAACAAGCGAGCATGCCGACCGGCAACGGTAACAGGAGGAGA
>JBARIB010000400.1:0-4959 GCA_049799535.1 Allostellaceae bacterium
GCCACCTATTGGGCGCAGGCCGACGCGTTGATCAAATATGTCGGCCAGCAGGTGGGCGGTCTCGACAAGCTCAAGGGGAAGAAGATCGGCCTCGTCTACATCGACATTGCCTATGGCAAGGAACCGATCCCGACGCTCGAAAAGCTGTCGGAGAAATACGGATATACCTTCCTCAAATACCCGGTCTCGGCGCCGGGCATCGAACAGTCGGCGACCTGGCTGCAGGTCCGCCAGCAGCGGCCGGATTGGCTATTCATGTGGGGCTGGGGCGTTATGAACTCGACCGCGATCAAGGGAGCGGCCTCGGTCGGATATCCGATGGACCACTTCATCGGCGTGTGGTGGTCAGGCTCGGAGCCCGACGTCGTGCCGGCCGGCGAGGCGGCGGTCGGCTACAAATCGGGCACGTTCCACGGGGCCGGGCAAGATTATCCCGTGATCAAGGACATCCTCAAATACGTCTATGACAAGAATGGTGGCCACACCACGCGGGACAAGGTCGGCGAGGTGCTCTACAACCGCGGCGTCATCAATGCGATCTACGACCTTGAGGCGATCCGCACGGCGCAGGGCAAGTTCGGCAAGAAGCCGCTGAAGGGCGAGGAGGTTCAGTGGGGCTACGAGCACCTGGACATTACACCGCAACGCATCGCGCAGCTCGGCGCCGACGGGTTGATGGTGCCGATCCAGCTCTCCTGCGCAAACCACGAAGGCAACGGCAAGGTCCGTATCCAGCAATGGGATGGGAAGCATTGGAAATTTGTTTCCGACTGGATCCAGCCGGACCGCGACATGCTGACCGAAATGTACAAAGAGTCGGCGCTCGCCTACGCCAAGGAGAAGGGCATCACTCCGCGCGACTGCGCGAAGACGATGTGAGGACGGCCCGCCCCATCGCCGCAACGCATCCATGACCGAGGCCGGTGCGCTTCTCTCGGTCAACAACATCGAGGTCATTTATAACCACGTCGTCCTGGTGCTAAAGGGCGTGTCCCTCGAAGTGCGGGAAGCCGGCATCGTCGCTTTGCTCGGCGCTAACGGCGCCGGCAAGACGACGACATTAAAGGCGATCTCCAATCTGTTGCGCGCCGAGCGCGGCGAGGTAACGAAGGGCTCGGTCAGTTTCGACGGCGAGCGGATCGATGCGCTCAATGCCGCCGATGTCGTGAGGCGCGGGCTAATCCAAGTCATGGAGGGGCGACACTGTTTTGCCCATCTCACGGTCGAGGAGAATTTGCTGACCGGGGCCTACACCCGGCATGACGGGCGCGCCCGGATCACCGACGACCTCGACAAGGTCTACGGCTATTTCCCACGCCTCAAGATCCGGCGTGCCGCGGTCGCCGGGTATACCTCGGGCGGTGAGCAGCAGATGACGGCGATCGGCCGCGCCTTGATGTCGCGGCCGAAGATGATCCTGCTCGACGAGCCGTCGCTGGGCCTCGCGCCGCAGCTCGTCGAGGAGATCTTTGCCATCGTCAGCGCGCTCAACGAGGCGGAAGGAGTCGGGTTTCTGGTCGCCGAGCAGAACACCAACATCGCACTGCGCTGTGCCGGCTACGGCTACATCCTCGAAAACGGCCGGGTCGTCATGGACGGCACGGCGGCGGCCCTGCGCAGCAACGAGGATGTCAAGGAGTTCTATCTCGGTCTCTCGGCGACGGGCCGCAAGAGCTACCGTGACGTCAAGCATTACCGCCGGCGCAAGCGCTGGCTCGCTTAAGGCATCTCGCGCAGGTGTGCGGAACTTTCCGGCGGCTCTGTTCCGTTGTCCTCTCGTCGGAACGGGCGGGAGATTGCGGTGAAGCGGATCATCGGGCTCTGCGGGGCGATAGCGCTGGCAGGCCTCTGCTTTGCGGCCTATGCGCAGGCGCCGCCACCGGGCTCCTATCGAGGGAGCTGCAGGGACATCCGGATGCACGGCGCAACGCTGACGGCTGTCTGTCGCAGAGCCAATGGACGCGGCGACCGGCTAACGGCGCTCAACATAGCGCATTGCGTTGGTGACATCGGCAATAACAATGGCTACTTGCAATGCAACGGCGGACAACCTGCAGCGCCGCTGCCCCCGCCGCCAAGGCAGGGCGCCGCACCGCCCTATCCGGCGCCTGGCTATCCCGTTCCGCCTGCCTATCCCGCCCCAGGGTACGGCCCGCCGCCGCGCTATGGCTATAGCGAAGAGCAGGCCTACCGCGAGCAGTGCGAGAGATTAAGGCACGAGGAACACGAGTTGCGCGACCGGCTGGCCTACACCCCCTACGGCGCGGAGCGGGAGAGGCTGCAATACCGCCTCGGCCAGGTCCATACCGAACGGGAGCATTGCCGGCGACACTGACGCGGCAATTCAGGCTGTCGCCAGTGACCACAGGGTGAAGGCGCCGGAAAACCCCTTCAATGCGATGTCTTCGTGCTTCTGCCATTGCAGCTCTTCGTGGCGGCGCGCGCCGAGAACATCGATATCCGCTTTGGCCTGTTCGCTCAGCCAGATCCCCGCGCCTCTGATCGCCCCGACGACGCGGGCGGCAAAATTGACGGTCCTGCCGAAGACATCACCCTCTTCGATCTGCAAGGGACCGATATGGATCCCCGCCCTCAGCTGCAGTTCCGGCACTCCCGGATCGGTGCAGAGCGCGCGGGCATAGTCGAGCGCCGCTGCGGCCGAACGGAACGCCGCCATAACGCTGTCGCCGATCGTGCGGATCTCGTGACCCTTGTACTGCGCGATAAGCTTGCGGCTTTGGGCAAAATGGGTCTGGCGGACCTCGTACATGCGTTCGTCGCGCATCTGCTCGCCCAATGCCGTCGAATCGACGACGTCGGTGAAGACGATCGCCAAGGTGACCCTTTCATCGCCCGCCCATTCGACAAATCTCGAACTGTGCGTTTCGGCATTGGCCGACAATACAAAGGCTTCGAAATCCCGCTGGCGATCGGCGGCCTGGTCCATCGACTCGACCAGTGACGGATATCGCCGGGCGAGTATCTCCTTGGGGTCGGCAATGACCACCGTTCCGCCGCACGGGCACGAAAATAGGTCCTTGCCTTGCTCCCTCAGCAGCTCGACATAGGCATCGGGGACTGGGGTGCCGCAATTGCCGCAGACGAAGAGCCGGACGAGCTGCACCGACCCGTAGAGGGCACGCCGGTCGACGTGCGCCACCACATATTCCTCGAAATGAAAGCGGGTCTCCTCCGTCGCTGTATCGAAAAACAGCAGTAGCCGCCCCCGCCCTTCGCCGAATTCCTGAAGAAAGATTCCACACTTTCCGCCTGCCCGCGCCGTGAAGATCACGGCGTTGCGCCACATCTCGGTGCGCGCCGTTGCAAACAATTGGCTGTGCCCCAAGCGGACGGCGAGCGTCGCGTAGATGCTCTGGGTCGGGCCTTCAAACGTTACGGCGACTGCCTTTCCCGGTGGGTCCGGGGCCTCGGCGTAGTCGCGATTGAACTGCGAGGGAAAGACGAGGTAGCGGCCGTCCGCCGCGCTCTCCCGCAATGCCAGGTCAAATCGGACAAGTTCTTCGACCGTCGCATGCAGCAATAACTGCTCCTGTTTGCGGTCGCCGATTCTTTCCTCCGCGGGCAGGTGAAAATGCCCGCTCAGCGCCGTCTCCTCGGCGATCGAACCCAGCCCGTCCGGCTCGTCCTTGGCGGCAATGACCAATGCAGAGGCATAGGCGTCCAGCAACTCCGGCTGCAACAGTACATAATCCCCGAAACTCAGACGCCGGATCAGATCGCGGTTTTCGAGCCGGCCGATACAGACATCGAAGTCGGCGCGCAGATCATCGTCTTCTGCAATGAGTTCGGGGGATTGCCGGGCGAAATCGTCGAACAGCTGGCCCGCCGGAGCCAACAGCCGGCCGGTTTCCTTGACCTCGACGAGATAAGACTTGATCGTCGCGAACAGCTCGGACGAGGTGACCGTTGGCAGGTCGTCCCAGGGAATCGCCCGTTCGATCGCCGCCCTCAACTCGTCGATCTGCCAGCCTTCCTTGGCGCTCGTCGCGTAATAGGCGGCGAAATTGAATTCTTTGACGAGCGCATCGAGGCGCTCTTTGCTGACTGGCACGCCGCCGCGGTCGGCGCGTGCCGAAACCAGCAACTTGGTCGGTGGGACTGCCTCCTCGCCCTGGCGCTGATGTGCGGCGCGCAATGCCCGCTCCCAATGGACCACTCCGGCCAGCGGGTCGGTCTCGCTTCTGGCGTCGAACACGACCAGCGCCACTGCTACTTCGCTCAGATGCAACTGGTGGATGACGCGGTAGCCGGGCTGGCCGGCGAGGTCCCACAAGAGCGTCTCGCGCGTGCGCCGGCGCTCGCCGGGCAGCTCGTCTTCGGCAGAGCCGAGCGGCCATACCTGCCGCCCGGCCGTCGAGTCGGTGGCTTGAAACGGGCGCCCGCTGAGAACCTGGCTGAGGCCAGTCTTGCCGACCCCGGTGTCGCCCACCAACACGACTTTCGCGTTCACATAATGAACGGTTCGGGTCGCTGGGGCAGTGGGTCGCTCGCCCAATAAGACATCGAGGTCGAACTCGTAGAGAGAAAGCCGGGCGCCGGCGGCGGCAAGGCGCGGCAGCGACGGATGAAAGCGCAGACCTCGAAAGTGGTAACGCGCGTGCCGCTGAATCACGGCGACTATGTCCCAGGTCTCGGAGCTCCAGATCCGGATCGTATTGTCCCAGCTCATCGTCGCAAACAAGGGCCGGCTCTGATGGAAACTCAGCGCGACGATCGATCCGCGATGGCCCTCTAGAATGCGGCGCAGCTTACTGTTGGGGACGTCCCAAAGCTTTACGGTTTTGTCGAGGATGCCGATTGCGAGCAGGCGACCGTTTGGCTCAAAGCCGACGCTCGAAACCGGGAAGAAATGCCTCTCGAACAGACGAGGTACTGCGCCGTCGAGTATGTCCCACAGGATCACCGTCCCATCAGCGCTCGCACGCGCCAGTATATGCC
>JBARIB010000401.1:0-8354 GCA_049799535.1 Allostellaceae bacterium
CGGCGATCGTCACGGCGGGCGCGGGCGCGCCGATCGGCTCGGGCGTGAAATTCGGCGTCATCAATGTGAAGCGGTAGTGCCGGCCCTCGTAGCCGAGCCTCTCACCTGTCTTCCAGCAATGCCAGATTGCGCGCAGGGCCTGAACATATTCGCGCATGCGCGGCGCGGGCGGCGACCACGGCGCCGAGAAGCGCCGCTCGTTATGCGCTCTCACCTGCGAGCCGAGGCCGACGACAAAACGGCCGCCGGTCGCACCGGCGAGATCCCAGCCGACATTGGCGACGGCCATCGGTGACCGCGCAAAGGCGATCGCAACGCTGGTATGCAGTTCGATGCGTTCGGTCGCGGTGCCGGCCACTGCAAGCGCCAGAAATGGGTCGTGCTTGTTCTCCATCGAGAGCACGCCGTCAAAGCCGTCGGCCTCGATGGCCCGGGCCGCCGCGGCGACGCGGCGCAGATCCTCTTGCGGCAATGTCGTGAAAACTCGCATCGCGCGTTCCCTTCCCGCTCGAGAGGCCAAGCGGGATCGGGCCACAACTCGCCGGCCGGGCGCAAGCCTCAGGCTGCCGGATCCACGCCGAAGGCCTCGGCGAACCCGCGGCGCCCGTCGGGTGTGACGAGCACCGCACGCGTATCCCGGATCCGTGCGATCCATCCCAGCTCGAAGCAGCGCGCCGTAAGGCCGGCTCCCACGACACCGGCGAGGTGCGGACGACGCTCGCTCCAGTCGAGACAGGGCCGGCAGAACGTCCGCTGCCGCTTGCCCGCCTCGCGCAGCTTGATGCCGAAGTCGAATAAGAACTCCTCACCCGGCGGTGTCACGATCCCGCCATCCTCGGACAGCGCAACATAATCGCGGTCGACCAGCGAGTCGGCCAGTGCAACACCAAGCCGCCCGGCCAGATGATCATAGCAGGTGCGGGCATTGCGCAGCGCATCGCCGCCGCGCCAACGCGGCTCATAGCGCCCCGGGCCGTCGGCTGCGACCGCCATGATGCTCTCGAGCATGCGGCCGATCAGCGGCGAGGCAAGGCGGTAATAGGAGTTCCGGCCCTGCTTCGCCAGCGTGAGGAGGCGCGCTTCCGTCAATTTCGCCAGATGCCCGCTCGCGGTCTGCGGCGCGACCCCCGCGGCGTAGGCTAGTTCGGTCGCGGTCAAGGCGCGGCTGTCGAGCAATGCCGTCAGCATATTGGCGCGCGCCGGATTGCCGACCAATGCGGCGACTTCGGCAAGCGATGGCTGTACTGGGCTCATGCGGCGACAATAAGCCGGCACTGCGGGGGCTGTCATGATGCAACACTACGGTTTCGGCCGTAGTCCGCCAAATCGGCTGTTACCCGGCAAAATTGCCAGTGGTTTTATTGCCGGTGGTTCTAGAGACGTTCCGTTAGGAGGCCGTCATGAATATGACGCTCGACGATGACGATGCTGGCGCTCATGCCATCTTCTCCGAGATTGCAGCCGTCATGCAGCCCTCCCGGCGGTCGTTACGTGCCGGCCGCGCGGCAGGCGGATCGTGAATTCGGTGAACTCGCCGGCCCGGCTGTCGACGGTGATCGCACCGCCATGCTGCTGGGTGACGATGTCGTAGCTGATCGACAGACCCAGCCCGGTGCCCTCGCCGGTCGGCTTGGTGGTGAAGAACGGCTGAAACAGCTTGTCCCTGATTTCAGGCGCGATGCCGACGCCGTTGTCGCGGATGCGGATCTCGACCGTCTCGCCGAGATCGCGCGTCGACACCTTCAGGGTCGGCCGGAAGTCGGGCCAGGCGCCGTCGCGCAGGCGCCTTGTGGCAGCGTAGAAGCCGTTGCCGATCAGGTTGAGCAGCACGCGGGTCATCTCCTGCGGCGCCAGCTCGATCGGGGCAATGTCCTGCGCGAAGTCGCGCTCCAGGGTGATGTTGAAATTCTGGTCCTGGGCGCGCGCGCCGTGATAGGCGAGGTTCAATGCCTCCTCGACCAGGCTGTTGAGATCGACCTTGCGGCGCTCGCTGCTGCCGCCGCGCGAATGCTCGAGCATGCTCTTGACGATGCCGTCGGCCCGCCGGCCGTGCTCGGCGATCTTTTCGAGGTTGCCAGTCAGCATCTCGACGATCTCGGCGACATCGGCGCGTTCGTCCTCGGCGAGACCCGCGAGCGCCGGCGCCGCCGTCTCCTTCAGATCGTCGAGCAATTCGACCGAGAGGCCGGCGAAATTGTTGACGAAGTTGAGCGGGTTCTTGATCTCGTGGGCGATCCCGGCGGTCAGTTGGCCGAGCGAGGCCATCTTCTCGGCCTGGATCAGGCTCGCCTGCGCGGTTTTCAACTCGCCGAGCGCCCGCTCGGCGGCGACGCGGGCCGCACGAATCTCGGCTTCGGCGCGCTTCCGCTCGGTGACGACGCTGTAGATCAGCACAAAGCCGCCCGACGGCACCGGGTTGTGCCGCACCTCGATGACCCGCCCATCGGGTCGGGTGCGCTCGGCCGACCATTGCGTGCCGACGATTTCGGTTAGCCGGCACACTTCCGCCTCGACATCGACCGCACCGTATTCGCCATGCGTGGCGAGATAACGGACATAATCGGCAAGGCTCGGACGCTCGGCCAACAGTTCGTCCGATAAGTCGAGAATCTGCTGGAAATTTCGGTTCCACGCGGCAAGCCGCAGCTCGGCGTCGAACATCGCGACCCCGTCGCCCATATTGTCGAAGGTGACGCGTAGCTCGGCCTGTCGCTGCCGGATTTCGTCGAGCAGCCGCGCATTCTCGATCGCGATCACCGCCTGCGCCGCGAAGCTTTCGAGTAGTGCGATCTCCTTGTCGGAGAACGGTCGGACTTCCTGCCGATTGCACGAGAGTACTCCGAGCAGTGCGCGATCCTTCCGCAGCGGCAACAGCAGGTTCGTGCGTACCCCGCCGCGTTGGGCGACTGCTCGGGCGATCGGGTCGTCGAGCTCCCTCAGATCGGGAACGTGGATGAGGCGCTTGCCGGCAAGCAGCGCTGCGAGACGAGGGTCTTCCGAAACGGCAATGCCGCGCCGCATCCGCTCCGGCGGGCCTCCCGGATAGCCCTGTGAGGCGGCGGCGCGGAATATTTCGCCGTCGAATAGAAATAAGGTTCCGCGGGACGCGTCGCACAGCGCGTGCGCCTTCTCTAGAATCGCGTCGAACACCGGTTGCAGGTTGCCGGGCGAGCTGTTGATGACCTGCAACACCTCGGCGGTCGCGGTCTGCTGTTCGAGCGCCTCGCGCGTCTCGGTGATGAGCCGCGTGTTCTCGATCGCGATCACCGCCTGATCGGCGAAGGTGCGCACCAGCTCGATCTGCCGCTCTGTGAAAGGCTCGACCCTCTGGCGCGCGAGATAGATAACGCCCAGCGGCTCGCCTTCCCGCAGCAGCGGCACACCGAGCCCAGTACGCATCTTGCCGACGGTGATAACCTCGCGCAAAGTGTATTCCGGATCGGCGGCGAGGTCGGCAATCTGGACCGCCTCACGCGCAAGTAACGTCCGTGCTACGACGCTGCCGCGTCCGGGCTCGAAGATGAGTCCCCGGCAGGCGACGTCCCACTCGGGCACAAACGCAAAAGTGGACGCCACTCGGTAGACATCGCCCTCGCGCTTCGCAATGTGCCCCATTTCGGCGTCACACAGCCGCGCGGCGGTCTCGACCAGCGTGTCCAGCACCGGCTGCAAATCGAAGGTCGAGCGGCTGATCACCTTCAGGACATCACTCGTCGCGGTCTGGTATTCGAGCGACTCCTGCAGATCGCGCGTACGGTCGCGCAATTCGTTGAGCAGCCGCGCGTTCTCGATCGCGATGACCGCCTGCGCCGCGAAGTTCTCCAGCAGCCCAATTTCCTTGTCGCTGTAGAGCCGGACCTCCTGGCGGTTGCAGGAGATTGCGCCGAGAAGCCTTCCGTCCTTGCGCAGCGGCAACATGAGATTGGTGCGCACGCCGCCGCGCCCGGAGACGGCGCGGGCGGTCGGAGCATCGAGCAACCTCAGATCGGGATTGTGAACCCAGCGGACGCTGTCATCCAGCAGCTGGGGCGTGGCGGAGAGGACGACCCCTTGGCGTAACCGCTGCGCCAAATCTTCCGGATAGCCGTGGGTCGCGGCGGCGCGAAACAATTCGCCGTCGTAGAGAAACAAGCTCCCGAGCGTCGCGCCGCAGAGCGTGTGCGCCTTGTCCAGGATCGCCTGAAAGACCGGCGCGAGATCGCCGGGATGCGCGTTGATGACGCCCAGCACCTCTGCGGTCGCAGTCTGCTGCTCCAAGGCCTCGCGCGTCTCGGTGATCAGACGCGCGTTCTCCATCGCGATGACCGATTGCGCCGCGAAATTCTGCAGCAACGCGATCTGCTTGTCGGAAAACGCCCCCGGCTCCGGGCGATAGATCATGATGTAGCCGCCAACGGCATCATCATTGAGCAGCGGCACGAGGAGGATCGCGCGAGCACCGCCGAGATCGACGAGCGCATGGCGGTCGGGATCGCCGCGACGGTATGGCTCCGTGGCGACGAGGTCGGGGACGTGGACAATGCGCTCGCCGGCAAGGATGCGTTCGGGGCCGGTCCCCGGTGCGTAAACGCCGGTATCGTGGGTCGTGTAGTATTCGAGATAGGCGCCCGGAACGCCGTGGGTCGCGACGAGCCGAAACCGCTCGCCGTCATAGGTCCGCAGCTCGCCATACGCCGCACCGCATAGGCGCATCGCCTTTTCCAGCATTGCGTCGAACACCGGCGCGAGGTCGCCGGGCGATGAGTTGATGACCTGCAACACCTGAGCGGTCGCGGTCTGCTGCTCCAAGGCCTCACGCGTCTCGGTGATCAGACGCGCGTTCTCCATCGCGATGACCGCTTGCGCCGCGAAGTTCTCGAGGAGCGCGATTTCTGTGGCCGAGAACGGACGAACCTGTTGGCGATAGATTGTCAGGGCGCCGAGTAGGGCAACGTCTTTGCGCAATGACACCGTAAGCAGGCTGCGGCCACCACCCGCCTCCACAAATCTGCGGGCGCTTTCATGACCCGAGCGGTAAAGGTCGGTATCCACAACATCCGGTATGTGCGCGAAGCGCTCCCCGCCGACAATGCGCGGCCAAGTCACCCCCCATGCTGGCGGCCGGGGCCTTTGGGCCAGCTGCTCCTTGACAAAGGCTGATTCGCCGTGCGCCGCAACGAAACGGAAAAATTCGCCGTCGTAGATGGCGAGTTGGCCCCGCGCTGCATCGCACAGCCGCGTGGCCTTGTCGAGCACCGCGTCGAACACCGGCGCGAGGTCGCCAGGGGAGGAGTTGATTATCTGTAATACCTCGGCGGTTGCGGTCTGCTGCTCTAATGATTCGCGCAATTCGCCGAGTAGGCGCGCATTCTCCATTGCGATCACTGCCTGCGCCGCGAAATTCTGCAGTAGCGCGATCTGCTTGTCGGTGAACGGACGAACTTCCTTGCGGGCCAGATTGAAGGTGCCGAGCAGCTTGCCATCCTTGCGCAGCGACACCGCGAGACCGGTTCGTACGTCGCCGAGATCGACGACCGCACGGCGGAATGGGCTTCCGGAATCGTAAACTGCGTCCTTCATATCAACCACGTGGACAAAGGGAAGCCCCGCGGCCAGCGCGGCGTTTGCTTCATTGCTGCGCGGCTGGTCCATATGCCCAAGATAGTCTTCGAACGGCTTCGGCAACGTCCGCCCTGCCGCGAAACGGAAGGTGTCTTCGTGATAGGTCAGTAGCCAGCCAATATCCGCCTCGCACAGGCGCGTCGCCTTATCGAGCATTGCATCGAACACTGGCGTGAGGTCGCCGGGCGAGGCATTAATGACCTGCAACACCTCGGCGGTCGCGGTCTGCCGGTCGAGCGCCTCGCGCAACTCCTGTTCCTGTTGCTTGCGGTCCGTAACATCGCTGACCGCCCCGACGAGGCGTACGGCCCAGCCGCGTTCGTCCCGCACTGGCAGGGCGTGATCCTCGGCCCAGCGGTATTCGCCATTGCTGAGCCGGATGCGGTATTCGCAGTGCAGGCGCTCCGTCTCGCCCTTCAGGGCGGCGCGCAGAGCGGCGCGGTAGCTCGCGAAGTCTTCCGGATGGACCCGGGCGTTCCACTCCTGGCTCGGGCGCTCGCCGATGCCCTCGCCCGCCTCCCAGCCGAACAATTCGATCAGCCGCGCCGACACCCACAGCCGATTCTGTGCGATGTCCCAGTCGTAGATGCCTTCGGCAACCGCCCGGCTGACCAGGGCGTAGCGCTCTTCACTGCCGCGCAGCTCGGCCTCGCGGCGCGCCAGCTCATCGGTGCGTGTCCGCAATTCGCCCAGCAGCCGGGCATTCTCCATCGCGGTGACCGCCTGCGCCGCAAAACTCTGCAGCAGCGCGATCTGCCCGTCGGTGAAGGGTCGGACGTCCTGGCGAAAAATTCGGATCGCGCCGAGAACGCCGCTGTCGTTCCGCAACGCGACAATCACCCCGGCACGGCCGCCGGCCAGGTGGACGAAGGCATCATTCAACGCCGGATTGGCGGAGAGACTTTCCGCGTGATCAGCCTGGTAGACGACATCCTCGCCATGGAGGAGCCGCCACAAATCGCTCCCGGGCGGCGGCCGCTGCGGATTGTGGCTAAGGAAATCGGCAAATTCTGCCGGACCATGCACCGTGGCGGCGTGAAACTGCCCCCCGCTATACCGCCAGAAGATTCCCAAATTGGCATCGCAGAGCTGGGCCGCCTTCTCCAATATCGCGTCAAACACCGGCGTGAGGTCCCCGGGTGACGAGTTGATGACCTGGAGCACTTCGGCGGTCGCGGTCTGCTGCTTCAAAGCCTCGTCGCGCTCGGCGGTCCTCTCGTCCAGCCTACGCTGCGCCGCGTCCCTCTCAGCCGTGCGCTCGCCGAGTTGGTGCTGGAGATCGGCGATAACCTGCTGCGGATCGTCGAACCTGCTGTCAGGCGTCGTGTTCATTTGCGGACCTCATCGGATGCCCCCAAGACCTCCAAAGGGGCCAGCACCGTATCTACCCGCCTAATTTGGCACACCTCCTCGATTAGCGCGGAGTCGCTGGCGCTGTCTCGGGCGCAGCAGGAGTTGCAGGCGATTGCCCGGTATTGTCGGTTCCTGCAGGCGTGATGCCTCCGGCCGTGGAGGCTGCTCCGGTGCGAGGTGCCGTCGTTGCGTTCGGGGGAGATAAGGCAGTCTGCCCGGCGCCGCTCCCGGACGATGAACCGGGGTTGCTGCCGAAATAAAACCCAACGATAGTGCCGAGAATCCCGACTAGGATTGCGATAATATCTTTGGCCTTGGTAAACCTATTGTCGAGGTCTTCTTCCTTGTCCATCCATAGTAGGGCAATGATCACGATTAAGATTACTGCGATGGTGATGAAGGAAAACAGGAAGGTAATCAGGCCACGTGCGCTCCCCGGGGATGCTAATTTCTCGATAAGATTGGTGTAGAACAGCGCAGATGCGAACACAATTGCAACGATAAGACCGGCCGCGAGCAGGGCGCTTTCGGCGCCCCACAAGCGCCATCCATTTCCGGTATTCCGCCAAGCCAAGAAATACCGCTCGAGCGATGTCAGGAGCGCCTCCTCCTTCGGGTCATGCGCGTTCAGCACCACGCGGACGTAATCGCCCATTCTGTTGCTGTGATACGGCCACTCTGCCCGATGTGCCTCTGCGAACTGCTTGAGTTCGGTCAATGCGTCGTCGTGGGCGCTGTTGTTCTTGAGCCAGGGCGCAAAATCCGCGTTTGGCATCGCTTGGCCTCCTCCTGACCGGGCCCGGTTCCGCCGCGCCTTGCGCGCCACACTATTATCGGCCGCCGCTTCCGCTGCAATGCTGCGCGTCGATGCGAAAACTGGGAGCGGTTCGTTGCCGGCCAGATCGGCCTCGGCGTTGCCGCCTGGAGGTCGCCATGCCAGCGACGGTGCTCGACGGCAGGATCGAACGTTCCCTGTCGGCCGTCCTCGCCCAGCGCATCCAGAGCGCCGACGCGATCAGGATGAATAGCTATTTCTCGACTGACGCCACCGACCGGTCATGCCCCAAAGCGGCCCTGGTGCTTTGCGAGTTTGCAAACGAGCAATGAACCAGAACCGCGGCAGCGATCGCGACCGTGCACGGGTACCGGCAATTTCCAAGATTACTAGCGAATTCCCACCGGGTCCCCCAACCATCCCGCGATGTGCATCCGGTAGCAGTCAGGTCGAGAAAACCATCCGGCGATCGGCCTCGACGAATAAGTCGGCAGAGCGATCGGCAATCACACGTCCGGCACGCAATCCGATCACCCGATCCGCAAATTGGAGCGCGAGATCCACCTGATGCAGGCTGACCAGCACTGCAATCACGCGCTCGCGGGCAATTTCGCGCAGGATCGAC
>JBARIB010000402.1:0-19780 GCA_049799535.1 Allostellaceae bacterium
TCATAGCCATGCAGCAAAGTGGGATTTGGGAGGCGGTGCTTCTGTTCGGGTTTGCTATCGCGTTGCGCCTGTCGCTCGACAACGTCGTCGGTCCCCTGGTATTGGGAGAGGCAGCTCGCATCCACCCCGTCATCGTCATCATTTCGTTTGTTTGCGGAGCCATTCTCTTCGGCGTCGTCGGTCTGCTGCTGGCCGTGCCGATTGCGGTATGCGTCAAGATCGCTCTCGAGCAGTACTACGCCGAGCCCATCGCCAGAGATCCGGCGGTTAGTCGCTAAAGTGCTGAGAGAGCGGCCATGGCCGGAGCTGCCCGGCCACGGGGCGGTATAGGTGTCTCTAGGCGCGCGCCGCCTGATACAGCGGTCCCCGGACGATCTGGCCAGGCAGAGCATCGGTCAGCTTGCCGCCGTCCAGCAGCACGGCGCCGTTGACAACGACATAGTCGATCCCGACGGCCTCGCGCTTGACCTGCACGCCGCCGCCCGGCAGGTCGTCGACCGGCTCGCGCGGCTTCGGCGCGATCGTATCCGGGTCGAAGATCGTGATGTCGGCCGCCTTGCCCGGGGCGATCAAGCCGCGGTCATTGAGATCGTGCATCAGCGCCGTCTTCCCGGTCAGCCGATATACAGCATCCTCCAAGGTCATTGCCTGCTGCTCGCGCACCCAGTGGCCGAGCAGGTGGGTGCTGTACTCGTGGCGATCTGCGGTGTGCGGACGAGCCCCGCCGTCGCTGGTGCCGATCACCGTATAGTGCGAGCCAAGGATCTCCCTCTGCGCCTTGGCATCGCTGTTGCGATCAATGGCGATGAAGCAGGTCTGCAGATCCTCCTCGAGCGAGAGGTCGAGGAACGCATCCATCACCCCCTTGCCCTGCTCCTTGGCAATCTGCACGATGCTTTTGCCCTCGAGATGACGGTTCTGCCCGCGCGCCGTCATGAACACCTGCACCAGATCCCAGCGCCGGTTGAAGAAGCCACGGGCGCGCCCGCGCCGGTCGGTCATCGGCCCCTGCGCCGCGACGGTGCCTTCGACCGCTTCGGCGGACATTGCCTTGCGGATTTCGGGATCGCGGAACATCTGCATCCGCTCGGCATAGGGACGGGCCATAACCCGGTCCCAGGTCGGCATACCGTGGAAGATGCCCTCCGGATCGGTGATGTCCTCGTCTTGCGGCACGTTGAGCCCGCGCCGCAAATCAAAGATCGCGCCCGCTACCACAGAGGTGCAGGAGCCGTAAGCGCGCGCGCCGCTCTTGAACGACTCCTCCAGCCAGTTCAGATGCTCCCGCCACTCTTCGGGACGCTCGATGGGCTGGGAGACGAGGTTGTAGATTGAGGGCCGCCCGGTCCGCGCCGAGAGCTCGTGAGCCACCTGCCGCGACGAGAAAATGCCGCCTGGGGCGCCGCCCGAAACCTGGAAAATCCCTGTCCCCAATTCGCCGAGCACGCTCCCGAGCGCCCAGCGCTCCGCGTCCGTCGCCGTCCCGGCCGGGTCGCCGCGGTCGAGCGGGGCTGTGCTGAAGCCGAGCGCGCCGGCGTACATCGCCTCGCGGATCAACCGCTGCATTTCGGCGAGTTCCTCGGGCGTCGCTTCGGCGCGCTCGCCGGAGGCCTCGCCCATAACGTAGCGGCGAATCCCCGAATGGCCGATCAGCGTGCCGACATTGACGCCGCGCCGCTTGCCGAGCGCATTCATGTAGTCGGCGACCGATTCCCAAGTGACGTCGACACCTTGCTTCAAGACGCTGAGCGGGATCTGCTCGGCGTCGGAAAAGAACTCGAGATACCACTCGCCATCGCCGGGCCGGGTCGGGGCGATTACCTGCCCGCACTGGCCGACGATGATCGTCGTATGGCCGTTATGCGCCGAGGATCCGCAATAGGGGTCCCACAGCGCCTGCGGGTCGAAATGAGTGTGATGGTCGATGAACCCCGGCGCGACGACGCGCCCATCCGCGTCGATGACGCGCGCGGCCGCCGCACCCTTGTATTTTCCGACCCCAACGATTTTCCCTTGAGACACTGCGATATCGGCTTGGAAAGCTGGCTCGCCCGAGCCATCCACGACGCGTCCGTTCTTGATGAGCAGATCATAGGCCATGATTGTTCCTCCTCATTGCCCCGCTCTGTGTGCGCCTGGGCCACAGCGGCGGGCGCTTCCCGCCGAACCGGTATTGCACCGGCACCTTCCTTTTGATGAACCGCAGCCCAGCCTACGCTTCGTATAATTCTCCAGCAAGATTCTCTAAAATGAACAATATTCATGTGCCTAATGAATTTACCTCATTTGAGATATTCTTGCTCTAATGTGCCGCGGCCAAATACGGACCCGGTCGATCTCTTAGAGATCGAGCCCCCTGCCCTCGCGCAATATACCCTCGGCAGCCTCCGAGAGGCTACCGTCGGGCTCGTGCAACACGAGGCCGACAGCAAGCCGCGCCGGTGCGGCGACCTGCTTGCGCGCCCGCACGAGGATACGGCTAGCCGGCTTGCCCTGCCCCGGCCACAACGGAAAGACGACAACCTCGCCTGCCTTCCCGGCGATGTGGCCGAGCAATGCGTCGATCCGGTCGGCGCGGTGGACGAAGGTGACTGTGCCTTGCGACCGAACCATCGCGAGCGAGAACCGCACCCAGGCGGCCATATCCGCCTCGCCTTCGATCGTCGCCGCGGATTTCTCTGGTGCCGCCGCGCTCGCCTGGCCGCGCTGGTTAAACGGCGGGTTTGCCATGACGTGATCGAAGGCCCCGGGGGAGAGCCGCGGCGGCGGATGGAGCAGATCGCCGATCATGACGGAGGCGCGGGCTTCCAGCCCGTTCAGAATGACATTGTCTCCCGCGAGCCGGACAAGGTCCCGCTGCATTTCGAGACCTACGACGCGCGAGTGCGGTACCCTCGCTGCCAGACACAGCATCGCAGCGCCAGCTCCGCAACCCACGTCGAGCACGAGCTGATGGGGTTCGGCCGGTACCGAAGCGGCGAGGAATACCGGATCGATCGCGATGCGATAACCGGCGGCAGGCTGCCTCAGCCGAATGCGCCCGCCGAGCAGGAGGTCCTCGGTAAAAGACGGTTCCGGTTGTTCGGGCTCGCTCATCGCGCCTCTTGGTCGGCGGCCGCAAGCAACAAGCGCGCGCGGCGATAATCCCGATCCGCGACCATCAGTCTTCGCGGAATCGCCCCGATGCTCCCTTCGACCAGGCTCGCGTGATGATCGAAGACCAGGCTATCGATGCCGGAGTCCTTCAGCAAAGCCCGCAGGAACGAGAGACGAACCGGATCGTTGGTACGCAACAATTCCCTCATAACTCAGCCGGTTTCGCCTATGTGTGAGCCAGCCGCGACGGTGCCGGTCTTGACCGGTCACTCCTTCAATCTATGCTCGTTAGTACTCAGGCGCGTCAAGCTGATCGGGCGGCCGGCATTTCGGCAGTCCGCGGAATAAGCAGGAGAAGTCGGTGGCGCTCGTGGCGGGTGTCGATCGGTTGCAGGCGGGCCAGAAACCGTCTATCGACCCGCTGTCGCAGCTGCTCGGTAGCGACCTCGACCGCGTAAACCGGCTCATTATCGAGCGCATGCAAAGCCCGGTAGCGCTGATCCCACAACTGGCCGGTCACATCGTTGCGAGCGGCGGTAAACGGTTGCGGCCGATGCTAACGCTCGGCTGCGCCCGGCTGTGCGGTTATAACGGGAACCGTCACATTGCGCTCGCCGCAGCCGTCGAGTTCATCCACACCGCAACCTTGCTGCACGACGATGTCGTCGATGCCAGCGATCTGCGCCGCGGTCGTGGCACTGCCAACGCGATCTGGGGCAACAAGCCGGCGATCCTCGTCGGAGATTTTCTATTCAGCCGCTCCTTCGAGCTGATGGTCGCGGATGGCTCATTGCGGGTTCTCGAAATTCTGTCGCGTGCTTCCTCGATCATTGCCGAAGGGGAGGTTCTGCAGCTGATGACGCAAAACAACCTCGATACGACGGAGGCGGATTATCTCGACGTCATCCAGGCCAAAACCGCCGAGCTGTTTGCCGCGGCTAGCCGCATCGGTGCGGTACTCGCCGAGCGGCCGGAGGAGGAGGAACAAGCGCTCGATTGCTTCGGCCGCAATCTCGGGATCGCCTTTCAGCTGGTCGACGACATGCTGGATTTCTCGGCTTGTCAGGCTGAACTCGGTAAGAGCATTGGGGACGACTTCCGTGACGGCAAGGTAACCTTGCCGATACTGCTCGCTTTCTCCCGCGGCGATGCGGAGGACCGGGACTTTTGGCGCCGTGCGCTTGAGGAGATGGATCAGCGGCCGAGCGACCTCGATCACGCAATTGGATTAGTCGAGCGCCACGGCGCTTTGGAGGAAACCCTGTCGCGCGCCCGCTGCTATGCCGCCTCCGCGATAGATTCATTGGCGAAATTTGCCGATGGCGCAGCGCGGCATGCGTTGATCGAGGCCGCCTGTTTTGCGACCGAGCGCGGCTCTTGACTGTCGCGGTGAGGGAGCCGGCGACCTTGTATTAAGTCGGCCTCTTCGCTATATGTCCCCGCCGGTCGGCGGAGTGTAGCTCAGCCTGGTAGAGCACTGCTTTCGGGAGGCAGGGGCCGGAGGTTCAAATCCTCTCACTCCGACCAGTATGTCTAAATATAATCAATAGCTTATTCAACCGCCTACCGCGCGTTGCAGATCAGTAGTCGCGCACCGCCAGCCCTCTCAGCTGGCAAGCGGATGCGGCCCCGGATTGGACCCATCGGTGAAGCGCGTCAAGTCTGACGAGAGTCAACCCAACAGCCCCGGTCCTTCAGCTCTCGGCCCCAACCGGGCAGGGCATGGGCGACTGGTACGACTGGCTGCGCATACAATTGCCGCGGCGCCCGAAGCGGCATTTACGTAGCCAAGGACTGTTGCTGGCCGGAGTCTATGTTCCATCTGCCCTCACTTACTACTTCGAGAGTCCGACCTGATCTTATTCGAAATCTTGCGAAAGGGCGGCGCGCACCGGTTCCGGCAAAACCGCCATATGTTCATACTGGGGATGATTGAAGCCGGCGATTATCCGCGCGCCGGGCGCCTTGAATCGGGCAACCTGGTCGGCAGTCAGCGGAAACCTGAGGAACTGCACCGATGATGGATTGCCGTCAGGACTGGTGTTCTCGCGCGTTGGATCGGGCTCCCCGCGGATGCGTTCCTCACTGACGTCAAGGAAGACATGGTTTTCGATCCCGCCCAGACGCGTCAAGGCGGCGGACCGCCGTACCGGGTCGTCGATCTCGAACATGACTGTGGCGACGAGCTCATTTCCCTGAGGAATGAGCGGGTTATAGGCCGCCAGCTCGTCTTCGATCTGTCCCTCGCCGCCTTTCTCGATATGCAGCATCTCCTGCACTTGGTGCCACATCGTGTCGTAGTTCTCGAAATAGAATGTCGCAAAAGAGCCGACTTCGACGCGGCGGTGCCGCTTGATTTCCGCAATCCGCTTGCGTTGATCGGCGCGGATCGTGGCGTATTCCGCTAGCGGCATGATGTCGTCGCGGGTCAACCGCCGTTTGCTGATAGTGGATGTCTGGATCATCGCGCTCTCACTTCCATGTCCGACCATGCGCCCGGGATACGGTAGGCGCGGGCGAACAGTTCAATCGGGTGTATCGCACTCGGCGAAAGCGGCGCATCGCCTCCCAATATTTCCATCTCTTGGATCATGTGCATGCCGGCGAGCGGGCATTCTGAGGCTATAAAAGGCTTGGCGTTCTTGAGCGCCTGCCGCGCAACGGGCCTTCCGACCTTCACGGCTGTTTCGAAATTGCCTTTCAGCACGCCCCAGGATCCACCGTGCCCAGAGCACCGCTCGATCACTGCAACATCGGCCTGCGGCAACAGCCGCAGCATCTCGGCCGCCTTCTGCCCCATGTTCTGGGCGCGTGCGTGACAGGCGATCTGAAGAGTGACGCCCCCGTCGATCGGTAACAGACCGGGCGCAAGGCCCTCCTTGCGCGCAATGTCGACTATGTATTCGCTGACGTCGAAGGCCGCCTTCGACAATTTCTCAACTGCCGGCTCGCCTCGAACGATCAGCGGCCACTCGAATTTGAGCATCAGCGCGCAGGACGGTACCAGCGCGATCACGTCGTAGCCTTTGTCGATCCACGGCCCGAGCGCGGCGGCAACCGAGGCCGCCGATGCCGCGACCGCGCCCAGATCGCCTTGCTCCAGTTGCGGCATGCCGCAGCAGCGCGGGTAAAGCACCTCCGTCTCCACCCCGTTGCGCGCGAGCACGGCCCGGGCGGCCTCGCCGATGCTGGGATTGTTGTAGTTGACAAAGCAGGTCGCATACAGGACGGCCTTGCGACCGTAAGCCGGCGCGGCGTTATCGACCTGGGGCGCCGAACCCGTTGAACGCATCAGAAATGTGCGCCCGTGGTATTTGGGCAGCGCCGCTCTGCGGTCGATGCCGGCGAATTTTTCGAGCAGTGGACGCGTCAGAGAATTGTTGCGGTCGCTCGCCCAATTCGCGAACGGCGCAAGTGCTCCCGCGATCCGGCCGTTGCGGTCGGTCCTGACTAGCTCGCGCTGCTGCAGCGGAATGCGCCCCTCGCGCCTCTCGACCGCGCGATAGCGCAATATCGTATGCGGGAAATCGACATTGAACTCATGCGGCGGCACGTACGGACACTTTGTCATAAAGCACATGTCGCAGAGCGTGCACGCGTTCGCGACCTTCTGGTAATCGGCGGTCGTGACGGTATCGAGCTCGCCGCTTTCCGAATTGTCGATCAGGTCGAACAGTCGTGGAAAAGCGTCGCACAAATTAAAACAGCGCCGGCAGGTGTGGCAGATGTCGAAGATGCGATGCATCTCCGCTTCGGTCTTTACCCGGTCGGTGAAATCCGGATCTTCCCACGCGATCGAATGCCGTGTCGGGGCTTCCAGACTGCCCTCTCTCATCGCTAGTCTCTTATTCCCAGGAAATGTTAAGAAGGGCGCCTAAGCTCGCACTCCAGCGCCCTTTTCGGTGGAAACCGGCGGGGTCAGGGTTAGAGGGCGTCGAGAGCTTTCTGGAACCGGCCGGCATGTGACTTCTCGGCCTTGGCGAGGGTCTCAAACCATTCGGCGATCTCTTCGAAGCCTTCCTCGCGGGCCATCCGGGCCATCCCCGGGTACATATCGGTGTATTCGTGCGTCTCGCCCGCGATCGCGGCGCGGAGGTTATCGGTAGTTGAGCCGATCGGCTTGCCGGTGGCAGGATCTCCGACCTCTTCGAGATACTCGAGATGGCCGTGCGCGTGTCCCGTTTCTCCCTCGGCGGTCGAGCGAAATACCGCCGAAACATCGTTGTAACCCTCGATATCCGCCTTTTGGGCGAAGTAGAGGTAGCGGCGGTTCGCCTGGCTTTCACCGGCAAAGGCGGCCTTGAGATTCTCCTCGGTCTTTGAACCCTTCAGTGTCGACATCCCGTGTCTCCATATTGTTAGGTTAGGGGCCGCGATTGGCGCGGCTCGCCCCGGCACAGCGATATGGAGAGGATCAGCACCGGTTCAATAGTTTAGAATGATTTTAGTTTGATGACAGCCCACCGTTCTATGCGTGCACAGAGGCCCCCTTCGGTGGCCACTCGGAACAAGGACCCCAGCAAGAAGTCGGAATTGAAGCGCTAAATTCTAACGAACTGATCAGGGTTCTCCGGGCGGACCCGGATGATCACGTCTACGCGGCTGATTTCAGTGCCGGCGGGCGGCGACGGCAGGCTTGTTACAGTCAAATCCTCGCCTGGGATGTCCTGCAGTTTGCCCGTTACTTCGCAGTAGAAGTGGTGATGGTCGGACGTGTTGGTATCGAAATATGACCGGCCCGGCTCGACGACCACTTCGTTCAGGAGTCCCGATTCCGTAAACTGATGCAGGGTATTGTAGATGGTGGCGAGCGAGACCCGAATTCCGGTGGCCAAAGCTTCCCCGTGCAGCTGCTCGGCCGTGACATGACGGTCACCACTCTCGAGTAGGAGCCGAGCCAGCGCGACACGTTGGCGTGTCGGCCGCAAATTCGCCGCCCGCAGGCGGCTCAGGGCAAGCGATATGGCGGACGTCATCGTCATGCAACAAATATAAGCAGAGTCATGCCGAAACCAAACAACTTTGTTGCGACATACCGATACTCGAGTTGCGGATTCCCCCGATGGGTTCAGAACGCCAGCCCAACCCACCCGTTCCTTGGAGGAACGGGATTTGTCGGAGCGCGGGCGCAGATCCTCGTCGCGCCCGCGCTCCCGCCCGCCGCTTACAGATTGGCCTGGAAGTCGGAGTAGTCGCGGACCTTCTTGTATATCTGAAGACGGTTTCGCTGGCTGTCGGCGACGATGACGCTGTCGGTCGCCGGATCGAACTCCACCGCCGTCGGGAAGCAGAAGCGGTATTGCGGTTCGAGGCTCTTTACCCGGCGTCGGGCCTTCGCCATGTCGGGGTTGGCATCGACGGTCTGCTGGCCCCACTTCGATAATACCTGAGCATCGCCGATCAGATTGCAGATCGGTTTTCCTTCGGAATCGAAGACGCACACCCGATGGTTGCCCCAGTCGGTAACATAGATGTCGCCATCGGGATCCACCGCGACGTCAGTCGGGTGATTGAGCGTGCCCGGCTTCGGGTACCCGGCGGTTTCCGACTGTGCCGCCACGTACGGTCCCAACATGGTCACGGCATAGGCGCCCTCGGGCTCCTCAACCTTGCCATATTGGCCGAACTTCATCAGGAACTTGCCCTCGGGGGACAGCTTCTGGACCCGATGGTTCTTCCAGTCAGCGACATAGATGTTGCCATCCTTGTCGAGGGTGATACCCCAGGGCTGGTTGAACTGACCATCACCGCTGCCGGGCCCGCCGCACTTGCCGACGAACTTCCCGTCGGGGGTGAAGACCTGGAGGCGGTTGTTGCCGCTGTCGACAACGATGATGTTGCCGTTTTTCTCAACCGCCAGACCAGCCGGGCGCATTAGCTCCCCATCGCCGCTGCCAGTTTTGCCCCACTTCCGCAGGAATTTGCCGCTGCTGTCGAACACGGAGATTGTGTTTGTCCAATCATCCGACACATAGACATGGTCGTTATCGTCGACGGCAACCCCGAACGGCCAAGTGCATTTTCCATCGCCCTCGCCGTATTCGCAAAAATCGGCGATATGTTCTTCTTCGCCGGGGCCACCAAGCTGCACTTTGTTGACGTGCATCCCGAAATTATTCTCGTTGCCCCGATTGGTGGCATAGAGAACGCCGTTCTTACCGAGACACATTGTTTGAACGTAATTGAAACCCGGGCCACGGGCGGCGTTACGCCCGACGGCATGGCTCCAATCATAGACTCGCCCTTCGTGAACCGTTGTGAGCGGCATAGCGCTCCTCCTCTCTAACCTACCCGTTTGCCTTAGCGAGTACCCCCTTCCCCAACCTGAGCCGGGGAAGGGGTGATACGTGACGATCTTGGTTAATTCAGGAAGGCCGGCTTCTCAAAGGTGCCGTTGACGATCGGCGCCGGATTGAGCTTCAGCCATTTGTCGAGGATCGTCGAATAGACGCTGCGGAAGTCCATGTTGGGGTCGAGGTCGCCCTGAACCAGATGCTCGGGCTTTAGCGACGGCATCTCTCCGTAATGACCGCCCTTGACCTTCTCGCCGAGCACGAACGCAACGCCGCCGGCGCCGTGATCAGTTCCGGAGCCGTTGTCGCGGACGCGGCGGCCGAACTCGGAGAAGAGCAACATGATGACGTTGTCGGCGTGGTCGTGTTCGCGCAGGTCCTTCATGAAGGCGTCGACACCTTCCGTCACCGCAGTCCACAAATTCTGGTGGCCGGGGTTCTGGCCGGCATGGGTGTCGAAAGTGCTGTGGTCACAATAGAAGATGCGGCTGCCCAGATCAGCCAGGTGAGTCTGCGCGATTCCCTTGAGCTTGCGGGCGATCGGCGTGTTGGGATACTGCACCGTCGACGAGTATTTCTGCGGTGCCACTTTCAGGATGTCTTCGCCCTTTAACGAGTCGATGCCGGTATCGGCCATGTAGTCCATGACCGCGCCGGTACCGATCGCCGGTTTGTACATCGCCGCAAAGCGCTCGAGAACCTGCTTGCGCTGTTCACCCTGAATGGTCGGCAAGAAGCCGTATTTTTCGAGCGGCCCGCCGACACATGCCACCGGCACGCCCGGCACCGCCAATGACCGCGGCAGACTTGGTCCGAAGCTGACGGTGGTGACGACGTTCTCTTTCTTTGGATCGAATTCACGCGCCACGCGCCCGAGCCATCCCTCGGTGCCGACCTTGACGGGCTCGCAAGTGTGCCAGATGTCCATCGCGCGGAAGTGGGACCGCGGCGACTCCTTCCAACCGACGCCGTGCAGGATGGCGAGCTTGCCGTCATCCCAAAACTGCTTGATCGGCGCCATGTAGTGCGGAATGCCGTAATCCTTGTCGAGATGCATGATCTGGTTGTCGGGGATCCCGACCGCCTTCCGGTTATCCCGGTACAGCGGATTATTGTAGGGAATCACCGTGTTCAAGTAGTCATTCCCGCCCGTCAACTGCAGAACAACAATGACGGGATCTTTCTTACCTTCCTGTGTTGATGGCATTGCGCCTTCCTCCTGGTCTGATCAGTCCAATGTTATCCGAATTGATACTCTCTCGTTGCCGCGATCAGCTGCAGCATTTCTGCGGCGTGCTGATCCGCGATTTTTGCGTTCGAGTCGCTGTCCCAAGTAACTTGGCCCCACTCTTTCGCCTGGGAAAGCAACTCCTGCTTGGTGTCGGCGCCGACCTCGACTGGGCCGATCTGGTCCAGGCAACCATCGACGAGCTGTTCGGGGCTCAGCGAGCCATGCGCCTTTAGCCGGTTGATGATCGCGCGGACGCCGGGCAGCGACGTGTCGCCGACCTTTTCTGCAACGAAGTTGACGCGGGCCATCAGCGAGCCGCTGTTGATCCACTCTTTCCCGGTGTGCCAACCTTCGACGGAAGGGGGGTTGAGCAGGTCCTGGCCCATATAGGTGGGCTGCATCGAGAGCTCGCCAATGCCCGGCTTCGGGAGCTCATGGCCGCCGACGAGCCGCAACGTGCTGACCACGACCTCGGCAGGCGACTTCATATGCTTAAAGCGGGCGTTCTTGAAGAAATCCGAGTTGAACAGCGTGCGCAGCACGGGCTTAATATCGAACTTCGCGTCGCGGAAGACTCCGACCAAGGTATCGATCGCCTTTTGGTCTTGCGGCGGCTCGATCGGCCAAGCAGGCACCTGGGGCTCGTCGGCGACGAAGAAATTGTAGAGGTGCCGGCAGATGAACCTGCCGCAAGCCGGCTGCTGCACGACGATGTCGATGATGTCTTCGCCGTTGAACCGGCCCTTGTGGCCGAGGAACACTTTCTCGCCGTCATCGTGATCTTCGGGCCGATACTCGAACTTCCAGGGGAAGCGGCCATAGGGTGCGCGCGGGATCTTGGTCTCGAAGGTCCAGCCAGTGAAGGCCCGCGAGCATTCGCGGACATCCGTCTCGGTATAGTTGCCGGCGCCGAGGCTGAACAGCTCGAGCAGTTCGCGGCCCCAATTTTCATTAACCGCGGTGCCGTGATTCTGCTGGTTATCGAGCCAGAAGATCATCGTCGGGTTTTTCGCGACGTCGAGCAACAGGTCGCGGTAATTCCCCATGCCCTTCTCGCGGAACAGCTCGATCTGCTCCAGCAACTGGTCGTAATTGTCTACTTTTGAGTTGCCGGTTGCGAAAACATGGTGCCAGAACAGCGCCATCTTCTCTTCGAGCGGCCGCTTGGTATTGACCAGATAGTACATCCAGTTAACGTTGCCCATCGGCGGCTGGCCGCCGGGCAGCAACGACGCCGGCTGGTACCGCAACAGCGTGTATGCGTCGACTTCGGGCTGGGTTTCGGGGTGCAGCAATTCCTCGACCGTCGCCTCGTAGCCCTTCGCCACTCGCGCTTCAAGCTCGTCGCGGCTGGCGCCGAACCCGGCCCTTCTCATCAGATGCGCCATTAGGGCGATATCGCCTTGGTATGCCATCCTTAGGTCTCCTCCTTGTGTTGGTGAATCACTGACGAGTTGTTGCGATACGTCGAGTGGCGTAAGCGCCGTGTGCGGAGGCAAGCGCCTCAGATCGGCCACCGGCAGCAAGCCGACGGTTTTCTTTCTGGCGGACGGAACCCGATAAGATCTCTGCGGGTGGAAGAGGTCGAGAATACGCCATCCGTCCCTCGATGCTCTTGGAACGGGCGGTCGCGATATCGCGGCCGAGCCGATGCGATGCGTCATATTTGACGGTCTCGGCGACCGAGTCAACTGCTTAGAAGAATACCAAACTACAAAGCGATCCAGCGCCGGCTCCGCTAGAGAAGCGCTTGGGTCGGCTCTCTCTGCCTTATACGGGGGCCGCCTGGTGCCAATCGATTAATCACCGGTTTGCAAGCGCTCGACCAGCTCCCGCACCGAGGGAACATATCCGTTCGCGTAGAATGGATCCGATGCGAACCGGTAAGCATTGTGGCCCGCAAACATCAGCTGGCACTCAACTTCGTCGGAGTGTCGGATCGCCTGCAGCGTTTTTTGAATGCAGAAGCTGCGGGGATCGGCCGCCTTGCCAGTCGAGCGGGCTTCGTTTTGCGCCCAATTCGAGAATTGGCAAGCGCTAAGACAACCCATGCAGTTAATCTGATCTGTGCGGATCTCCAGAGCCTTTTCTGGGATCACAAAGATCAGTGTCGAATCGGGCGTGCGCAAGGCTTCGGTAAACCCTTCCGCGATCCAGCGTTCGGCCGATTTCTTATCATGCACTGTCAGATAGACGGTACGGCTGCGTACGCCGAAACTGAAGGCCGCGTTGTGTTCGCCCACCGGCTCGACGGTGTAGGCGACCTGATGCTCGGAGCGCTGTTGTAGCTCTCTCAGAAACGCGTTGCGCACGGCCGAGGAATAAAAGCCGGTCGGGCTAAAGTGGTTAAGGTAAACATCCCCCTCCTGCAATGTCAGCAGCTTGCGCTTCCATGCGTCCGAAATCGGACTTTCCTGCGTTACAAGAGGCCGGGTTCCAAACTGAAAGGCAACCGGGCCTAGTTCAGGATTGTCGATCCAATCGGTCCATTCCCGCAGATACCAAACTCCGCCAGCCATCAAGATGGGCGTCATGGTTAGGCCGAAATCGACCATCAGGCTGCGTAATTCTCGAACTCGCGGATAGGCCGGCTCCGGTCGTTGCGGATCCTCGCTGTTCGACAGCCCATTATGTCCGCCGGCCAGCCACGGGTCCTCATAGACGACGCCGCCCAGCCAATCGCAGAATCGGTGATAGGCGCGCTTCCACAATGCCCGGAAAGCGCGGCCCGACGACACGATCGGATAATAGTACACGCCGTAGCGCGCGCAGATTTCGGCGATTTTGTAAGGCATCCCGGCGCCGCAGGTCACACCGTGGACGAGACCTCTGGCACCCTCCAGCACCCCGTGCAATACGCGCTCAGCGGCGGCCATCTCCCACAATACGTTCATATGAATGCGGCCTTTACCACCGGAACGCTCATAAGCAACACGCGCCTGGTGAATGCCGCCCGCGATCGCGTAGGCAACGAGTTCTTCATGCCGTTCCAGCCGGGTGCGGCCGTGGTAGATTTGCGGGATTGATTGCCCCGATTCGCTGCAGCTGTCGGCGTTGACCCCAGAAAACGTACCGACGCCTCCGGTTGCGGCCCAGGCGCCGGAACTCTCGCCATTAGATACCGAGATTCCTTTACCGCCTTCTACGAGGGGCAGGACCTCGCGCCCGGACAAAATGAGCGGATTGAACGGTTTCACCAGACTGATCCTCGCCGCAAGGTTCCAGTCGGCCCGGCGTCCGATGCCCTCAGGGCGCGGCCTTCGCCTGTTGTTCCTGGCGCTCCGGGCGCCGTGAACCGAGATCGTCGCCGGTCTCCTGATCGACTTGGCGCATACTCAGCTTGACTTTCCCGCGGTCGTCGAAGCCCAGAACTTTGACTTTGACATTGTCGCCAAGCTTGACCACGTCGGCCACCTTGCCTACCCGCTGCGGTGCCAGCTCGGAGATGTGCACCAGCCCGTCCCGTGAGCCAAGGAAGTTAACGAAAGCGCCGAAGTCAACCACCTTCACCACTTTGCCATTATAGATGGCCCCAACTTCGGGTTCGGCGACGATGCCGCGGATCCAATCGATCGCCGCCCTCGCGGCGTCTCCATCGACGGCCGCGACCTTAACGGTGCCGTCGTCGTCTATATCGATCTTGGCACCGGTTGTTTCAGTGATCTCGCGGATGACTTTACCGCCGGAACCAATCACCTCGCGTATCTTTTCTTTAGGAATGCTGAAGGTCGTGATCCGCGGCGCGTTGTTGCTGACGGTATCCCGGGAGCCGGTCAACGCCTTCCCCATTTCCCTAAGGATGTGGCTTCGCCCCTCCCGCGCCTGCTCTAGGGCGATTCGCATTATCTCCTCGGTGATCGACGTGATCTTTATGTCCATCTGAAGCGCGGTGACGCCCGCATCACTGCCGGCAACTTTAAAGTCCATGTCACCCAGATGATCTTCGTCTCCGAGAATGTCGGAGAGTACTGCAAACCCTTCCGCCTCCTTGATAAGCCCCATCGCGATGCCCGCGACCGGGCGCGGCAGCGGCACCCCGGCATCCATCAACGCCAGCGAGGCACCACACACCGACGCCATCGAGGAAGAGCCGTTGGATTCGGTGATCTCCGAGACGACGCGGACTGTATACGGAAAGCTTTCCTTACTGGGAAGCAGCGGGCGGACGGCGCGCCAAGCGAGCTTACCATGGCCAATTTCACGTCGCCCCGGCGAGCCCATCCTTCCCGCCTCCCCGGTGGCATAAGGCGGGAAATTGTAGTGAAGCATGAAATTTTCCCGGTACTCGCCTTCGAGCGCGTCAATGATCTGCTCGTCCTGACCCGTCCCCAGTGTTGCAACCACTAGCGCTTGCGTCTCGCCGCGGGTGAAGAGCGCCGACCCATGGGCGCGCGGCAGGATTCCGACTTCGCACGATATTGGCCGAATAGCACGGGTTCCGCGGCCGTCTATCCGGGATCCGTCGCGCAAAATGGCGCCGCGCACGATCCGCTTCTCGATCTCCTTGAACAGCTTCAACGCGATTGCGTGCCGAGACTCGTCGACATGTAACTCGGCGAGTCTAGCCTTCGCGGCATCGAGCTGGTTGCTGCGGTCTTGTTTGCCTTGTGAGCGGTATGCCGCTTCGATCAGTGGACCGACCGCCTCGTGCAGCTGCGTCTCGATCTGATCGAGGTCAGGCGAAACGGGCGGCAGGGACCAGGGCTCGCGAGCACAAGTCTCGGCAAGTTCGATTACCGCCTCGATTACCGGCTGAAATTCGCGGTGACCAAATGTGACCGCACCAAGCATAACCTCTTCGGAAAGCTCCTTGGCCTCGGATTCGACCATCAGGACGCCGTCCCTGGTGCCCGCAACGACCAAGTCGAGTTCGGACCGCGGCGTTTCGTTCAGCGTCGGATTCAGGACGTATTCACCGTTGAGATAACCCACCCGAGCGCCGCCGATCGGTCCCAGAAACGGAATTCCCGAGATCGTCAAAGCCGCCGAGGCGCCGATCATCGAGACAATGTCGGGGTCGTTCTCGAGATCGTGGCTCAGAACTGTGCAAACTACCTGTGTTTCATTGACGAAACCCGGCACAAAGAGCGGCCGCAGCGGGCGATCGATCAGCCGCGATACCAACGTCTCTTTTTCGGAGGGCCGGCCCTCACGCTTGAAAAACCCGCCTGGGATTTTTCCCGCTGCAAAAGTCTTCTCCTGATAATTGACGGTAAGCGGAAAGAAATCCTGCCCAGGCTTGGCGCTCTTCATTGCCACCGCCGTGCACAGCACGGTTGTGTCGCCATAGGTGGCAACTACCGCGCCATCCGCCTGACGAGCGATCTTGCCGGTCTCGAGCACGAGACGGCGGCCGCCCCACATCAGCTCCTTACGATAAACCTGGAACATAAGGTGTCATCCTCTTCAATTTTTTTGCGCGGGCACTTTTTCGTCAAGCCCCGGCGATCGACTGCTAAACTTTGCTGATGGGGATAGTTCCACCCCCGATTTCGATCGCTGACTGAACGTGACGGTACGCGCCTCCATCGGATTATCGCGATGGAGAATCGCGGGGCGGCCGATCCTTCGCGGGGCTGACGTCAACTCAAGCTCAGCGGCGCAGTCCGAGACGTCCGATCAGGGTTTCGTAACGCCCCACGCTCGACCGCTTGAGATAATCCAATAACCGACGCCGCTGGCCGACCATCACCAGCAGCCCGCGCCGCGAATGAAAGTCCTTTTTATGGCCCGACAAGTGATTGGTCAGGTTGCGAATTCGTTCGCTGAGGATCGCCACCTGAACTTCCGGCGACCCGGTGTCGCCCTCCTTGGCGCCGTATTCGTGAATGAGCGCCTGTTTACGCTCGGCAGTGATCGACATCGATGATTCCTTAGTGATTAAACACTCGTATCGGGCGAAGACAGCCCTCTTCGATCCTGGCCAGAGCTATCAATACTTGCTCATGCCAAGCGCCGACGACAGCGCCATGTCTGTACCGGCTGAGATCGGAGAAAGCATCGCCCGGCGCAAGCTTCTGCCCGCAACGCAATCGAGCCGTTTCCTTTCCCGTCAAGACCACTGCCGGGATGTCGTCCAGCGCGGCCTCGATCGGCAGAAGATATCGGCAATCCATGGTTATATGCCCATGCTCGGTAATCGAATCCAGAGCAATTGCTTGGTCTTGCGAAAACGGTCCAACCGCCAGGCGCCGCAGTTCGGCAATGTGAGCAAGGGTTCCGAGCGCGATACCCAAATCACGCGCGAGTGCCCGAATATAGGCCCCCTTCCCGACCAGCGCTTCGCAATCGGCATGGTCTCGATCCGGCACGGCGATGAGCCGCAACTCTGAGATTTCAATGGGTCGCTGCGATAATGCGGCAGGCCTATTCGCCCGCGCGAGCGCATAAGAACGGTGCCCGCTGACCTTGATCGCCGAGTAGGTGGGCGGTGTTTGAAGAATTGTGCCGATGAAACCGGGAAGAATCGCCTCTATTTCGCTGCCGTTCGGCCGCACCGCGCATTCCCCGATGATGTCGCCCTCCCGGTCATCGGTGCTGCGCGCAATCCCCCAGCGAATTCGGAAGCGATAGCGCTTGCGCGCCGCCATCGCGTAAGCGGTTGTCTTGGTCGCTTCACCGATTGCGATCGGTAGAACCCCGCTGGCCAGCGGGTCAAGGGTTCCCGCATGCCCAACCTTTGTTCCGGCGCGTCGGCGCACCAAGTCCACGACCCGGCTAGAGGTCACACCAATCGGTTTGTCGATAACGAGCCAACCATGGAGACTGCCGTTAAGCATCGTCTCGGTCCTCGGGCGAGGCGGGCTGCGGCTGGAGGTCGCGAGCGACTTCAGGACGAGCGAGAAGAGCCGAGATCCGGTCGGCGTTATCAAACGAGTGGTCCAACGCAAAAACCAGGTTAGGCGCGTAGCGCAATTGGACTTCCCGCGCGACGCGGGCTTTCAAGAAGCTCGCGCCTCGCCCCAGCGCAGCTAAGATCGCCGCCGCATTCGTCCCGGCGAGCGGCAAGATATAGGCGATTGCGTTGCGCAGGTCGGGACTCATTCTGACCTCGCTGACCGTTATGCTCGCTCCTTCGAGCACCGGATCTCGGCAGTCACCTTCTTGGAAAATCTTTACGAGCGCATGCCGCAGCTCTTCGCCGACCCGGAGCCGACGTTGACTCGGTCCACCCTCAGGTCCGCCCCTGTCGGTGAATTTTCGCCGGCCGTGCTGTTTCTTAGCCATTCTTGAGAACTGGGGCGATTGCGCATGGGGGCGATTGCGCATGAAAGCCTACCTTGGAGCTGCCGCGAACTACAGCGCGCGCGCTATTTCTTCGACTTCGAAACACTCAATGACATCGCCAATCTGGATATCCTGATAATTCTCGAATGCCATGCCGCATTCGTAGCCCTGATTGACCTCACGGACCTCGTCTTTGAAGCGCTTTAGCGTCTTGAGGGAGCCCTCGTGGATGACGACGTTGTCGCGAAGCAGGCGTACCTTGGCGCCCCGCCGGACGATGCCCTCGGTCACCATGCAGCCAGCCACCTTGCCCACTCTGGTAATATTGAAGACCTCGCGGATCGAGGCGTTCCCGAGAAACCGCTCGCGCAAAGTGGGAGCGAGTAGTCCAGAGAGGGCGCCGCGCATGTCCTCGATCAGATTATAGATTATCGAGTAATATCGGATCTCGACCCCGTCGCGTCGAGCGAGGTCGCGCGCTTGCGGATTGGCGCGGACATTGAAACCTACAATCAGAGCCTCCGATGCCTTGGCAAGGATCACATCGCTTTCGTTTATCCCGCCGACGGCAGAGTGCAGTACGCGAACAGAAACCTCGCTTGTCGAGAGCTTTTCTAGCGAGCCGACAATAGCTTCGAGCGAACCCTGTACATCCGACTTGACGACGATCGGCAGTTCTTTCGCGACGCCTGCCGCGATTTGCGAGAACATCTGCTCTAGGGTCCCGCGCCCGCCAGTCGCCGCGCCCGCCTGACGACGGCGCCGCTGCCGGAAATCAGCGATATCGCGCGCGCGGCCCTCGTTTTCCGCAACGACAAAATCGTCGCCGGCAAGGGGCGTTCCGTTGAGCCCTAGAACCTCGACCGGGGTCGACGGACCCGCTTCTCGCAAGCTTTGACCGCGGTCATCGAGGAGCGCGCGAACCCGGCCCCATTCGCTCCCCGCTACAAAAATGTCGCCGACACTCAATGTGCCGCGCTGGATGAGCACGGTCGCGACCGGGCCCCGCCCCCGCTCGAGCTTGGCTTCGAGCACGACACCTTCCGCTGGACGGTTCGGATTGGCTGTTAGATCCAACAGCTCGGCCTGCAAAAGGATAGCCTCTTCGAGCTTGTCGAGATTGGTCTTCTTCAGCGCCGAGACCTCCACGTCAAGCACCTCGCCGCCAAGCTCCTCGACGACCAACTCGTGTTGAAGCAGCTCTTGCCGAACCCGATCGGGCCGGGCATCAGGCTTATCGATTTTGTTAATGGCGACGATAATCGGCGCCTGCGCCGCCTTGGCATGCCGTATCGCCTCGACGGTCTGCTCCATGATGCCATCATCGGCCGCGACCACGAGAACCACGATATCGGTGACGTTGGCGCCCCGGGCCCGCATCGCGGTAAAGGCCTGATGACCCGGAGTGTCGATGAATGTGATCTGCTTCCCGCTTCGCAAGCTGACACGGTAAGCACCGATGTGCTGAGTGATGCCGCCGGCTTCGCCGCCTGCGACGTCGGTCTCGCGAAGCGCATCGAGCAGGGAAGTCTTGCCGTGGTCGACATGACCCATCACGGTGACCACGGGCGCGCGCTGCTCGAGTGCTTCAGGCAGGTCCTCCTCACCTCGCAGACCAATTTCGACATCCGCCTCCGATACGCGCCGCAAGCGGTGCCCAAATTCGGTAACGATGAGTTCGGCGGTATCGGCGTCGATGACCTGGTTGATCGTCGCCATAATCCCCATGCGCATCAGCGCCTTGATGACATCGGCGGCCCGTTCGGCCATGCGGTTCGCCAGTTCCTGGACACTGATCGTCTCGGGAATGACGACCTCACGCACTACTTTGATCTGCTCCTGATCGCCGTGTTGCAGCCTTTGCCGCTCTCGTTCCCTTGCCCGGCGGACCGAGGCGAGGCTGCGCATACGCTCGCCCTCCTCATCGGTGAGG
>JBARIB010000403.1:0-29121 GCA_049799535.1 Allostellaceae bacterium
CGCCATCACTGACCCGGCGCAAGCATTGGAGCGCCTGCTCGCAATACAGGGCGCGGTCGATCTGACGCAATTCGCGCTGGTGCGCAATCTGGCTCCGGAGGAGCTCGATGCGCTGAGGCGAGCGGGAAAGTTTCTGAGCGTCGGCCCTGCGCGCGCCTCGATCGCCGTGACCCCGGCGCGGGTGGCTGCGGTGTGCGACAAGGTGCTCGAGGCGATCGGCATCTGGCATCAGACGCAACCCGACGCACTTGGTCTCAGCCGGCCTGCTTTGGTTGCTCACTTGCGAGCGGAGGCGCCAGAAGCCGTGCTCGACGAGGCACTCGCCGAACTGGCTGCGGCCGGCCGCGTCGTGCGGCAAGGCCCGGTATGGCGGTTACCCGAGCACCAGCCGCGGCTGAGCAAGTCCGATGAACGGCTCTGGGCGCGCGTGCATCCGCTGCTCGCTGTCGAGAATTTGCGCCCGCCGCGGGTTCGCGAGCTGGCCGCCGCCCTCGGGCTCGAACCTGAACCCGTCGAGCGGTTTATGAACCGTGCCGACCGGCTGGGCCACGTCGCGCGCGTCGCCGACAATCGCTTCTTTTTGCCCGAGACGTTGGCGCGGCTGGTCGAGATCGCGCGTGAGCTCGCCGAGAGTTCGCCCGATGGTGTGTTCACTGCCGCGACGTTCAAAGATTGCTCCGGCGTCGGCCGCAATCTAACCGTCCAGGTCCTCGAATATCTTGACAAGATGGGCGCCACCCGTCGGGTGGGCGACGCACGCATCCTGCTGCGCGGCGCCGAGGTGTTCGAGTGACGATCGGGCATTAAGCCAGCGTTCCCCTGAATTTTAAGATTTCAGTGACATTGTTTGGCCAGACTGTGGCCGGGAATACCGCGATTATTGAGTGACGGGCCGGGGTGCTTTCGGGGTTGCCACGAAATCAGGGTTATGATACGTAGCTTGCCTAATTTGCTTTTTTCGTCAAGGTACAATGTTCTCCAACCGGCTGGTAATCCCTCTTCGCTGCGATCCGTTAAGTGATCTGCCTTCGCGCGAGGCACGGGAGGCGGTCGAGCGGATGAACGCCAGCGTACTCGGGTTCCTGCTGCAAGGGGTCGATCTCGACGCGATGCCGCGCCCGGCAGACGAGCGGCTGGCCGAGGCCCTCGCACCGATGCGCATGAGGCTCGACATGATCATCGATATGATCTCGAGATTTTCGTACCGCGATGTCGTGCTGCCTGCCGCGCGTGACATTGAGCTGGGTCCCAATCGGATAGCCTGGCGCGACCCGCTGGCGGTGCAATGCGGAGACTGCTTCCGCATCGAGCTCTATTTTGATGCGATATTTCGCGAACCCTTTGTGGTCTTCGGCACGGTGGTTAGTTCCGTCGAGCAAGGCCCGGGCGACGGCTATCGCATAGAAGCGGAGCTGATCGAGATGTCGGAGAGTATCGGCGAGAGCCTTTTGCGTCTGGCCTTTTTGACGCAACGGCATCAGCGGGCCCGGCATCCCAGCAGGGTCCCAAGGAGCAATACATGATTCCGTTAATCACCGCGGTAGCGGGCGTGCTCTCGGCGCTGTCCTCGATCTCAAATCTCACAAGCGCTTCGGCGCCTGCGGCGCCGGAGCCGGCTGAGTCTGCTCAGCCAGGATCTGCAGGCACGCCCGGCGCCGGGTTTTCCGATGCCCTCAATGCAGCCCTTAGTCGCGTCGACGAAGCGGTCGCCTCGGCCAATGAGAAAGCCAAGGCCCTTGCCTCCGGCAACCAGGATGTCTCGTTGAGCGACGTGATGATCTCGCTCGAACAGGCCAACCTCGCGCTGCAGGCGGCATCGGCAGTTCGCGACAAAATCGTCGGGGCCTATACAAACGTCATGAACATGCCCGTCTGACTGATCGCACGAGCGTAGGGTGGCTTTTCTCGATTTAACCGGAGGCTTGCCCAGGGGCTTTCTGGACCGGCTGCGGCCGGTACTAAACGGCAGGGGACGCGCTACCCTCATCGCCGGTGGTGCCCTCGCAGCTGCGGTTGTGCTAACGGCATTACTGTGGTCGTCGGACGCGTCCTACTCGGTGCTCTATGCGGGGCTGTCTGGAGAAGAGGGCGGTCGCACCCTCGGTGAGCTGCAGAAGCTGAATATTCCGTATCGGATTACCGAGGGCGGCAGGGTTATCCTCGTGCCGGCCGCCGAAGTCGGCCGAGCCCGCCTGCAATTAGCGGCCCGCGGTGTGCCGAAACAGGACGGTGACCACTGGGCGCTGCTCGACAATGAGAGCATTGGCGTGAGCCCGTTTGTAGAGCAGATCCATTATGTGCGGGCAGTCGAGACCGCACTGGCCAACACTGTCAGAGACATCGATGGCGTGGTTTCCGCCACTGTTAAACTGGCTATGCCAAAACAGACCGATTTCCTCGCCGATGCTCCCAAACCGAGCGCCGCCGTCATGATCAGGCTCCGACCCGGGACGCAGCTGACGACGGCGCAGGTCGACGGGCTCGCCGGACTTGTCGCTGCAAGCGTCCCTGGGCTTGCCCGCGAGAACGTGACGCTCGTGGACCAGAGCGGCCGGGTGCTCAACCCCGCCGATAAGGAAGCATTGCAACAGGTCCCTCAGCAGTTGGAGATCGCGCGCGAGGTCGGGCGCCGATATGAGGCCAATATTACCGATCTTCTGGTACCGGTGCTCGGGCGCGGCAATTTCCGTGTTTCAGCTGATGCTGATATCGATTTTTCGCAAGCGAAAGAGAGTTCCGTCAAATACGGTGATAGTCATGTGCTGAGCCAGGACGAGGCGATCCACCCCCGACCGCCGAACGGAGAAGAGGCGATCGGTATACCGGGAGCGCTGTCCAACCGCCGGCCGGAAACGCCGACCACCGCGGCCGGCGCCCAAGGCCGTCAACAAGCCGCTGCTCCCGCGACCGCATCGACGACACCCGTCGAAACGCCGAAGCCGGAGGCACCGGACAAGCCGGCAACGCCGCCCGCGCCGCCGGACACCCATCGCACGACCAATTACAATATGGACCGAACCGTGCAGTATCTGGAACATCCTTCCTGGAGACTGCGCGCCATCAATATCGCAGTGCTTGTCAACAATCCCTCAGGCAAGCCGATCCCAGCCGAGCGGATTCAATCGGTCAATGCGCTCGTCAGCTCGGCGATCGGAATTGGCGAGAACCGGCATGTGACCGTTGTTGATCTGCCGTTCGCCGAAGAGGGGGCACCCGCCGGGGAAGCCAATCCTCCCTGGTGGAGACAAAAATGGATTGCCACCGTCGAGCAGAACTCGTTGCTGGCGCTGGCCGGATTACTCGTACTCTTCGGTGGTGTGTTCCCGCTGCTCCGGCGAATTGCCGGGAGCCTCGTCCCGGCCGCCAGGCAACCGGCCAATGCGAATGCCGGCGCCGCGATCGGCAGTGTGCGCCTCTCCGTCCCGCCAAGCGGTGGGGCAAGGGCCCGGGCCGCCGAACCCGCCGACCTCGAAACGGTGCGGACCCTGGTAGCCAATGACCCAGTGCGAACCGCCCAGGTGATAAAGGAGTGGATGGCACGTGACAGAAGCAGCATCAAGCGCGCCGGCTGAGCTGAGCGAAATCGAAAAAACGGCCATTGTCATAATGTCGATCGGCCAGGACAGCGCCGCTCAGGTGGTGAAGCACCTTTCGCAGCCCGAGATCAGTCGGCTATCCGCCGCGATGGCGCGGATTTCTACGATTTCCAGAAGTACCGCCGCAACGGTAATGCAGGAATTTGCCGAACTTATGCGTCAGGAGAGCACGATCGGCATCGATGGCGAGGATTATCTGCACGGAGTTCTCGAAAAGGCTCTCGGTGCAGAAAAGGCCGCCACCCTTTTCGGCCGGCTCAAGCGGGGCGACTACGCTTCGGGTATCGAAGCGGTGAAATGGCAAGATCCGCGCGACCTCGCCGAAATGATCAAGTCGGAACACCCGCAGATCGTCGCAATGATCGCGGCTCATTTGGAGCCGGAGCAGGCGCAGCAGTTAATCCAGTATCTTCCGGATGAGCTCGTGGAGCAGGTCGTCCCCCGTCTGGCGGTGCTGGATGCGCTGCCCCCGACGGCAATGCAGGAATTGAGCGAGTCGCTCGAGCACCTGCTCTCCGCTGAACCGCTTCAGGCCCGCATCTCAGTGGGCGGGATCGATATGGCGGCAAAGATCCTGAACCGGATCGGGCAGCCGCGAGCCGAGCGGTTGCTGAGCACAATCGCCAAGACAGACCCGCAATTGGCGCAGATCATCGCCGATCACATGTTCGTCTTCGAGGACCTCTTCGAGATTGACGACCGCAGCTTCCAGATTCTGCTTCGGGCAGTGGACCAAAAGCTGCTGGTTTCGGCGCTGAAGGGAGCGCCGGCAGGGTTGCAAGACAAGGTATTGCGAAATTTGTCGCAGCGGGCGGCGCAGATGCTGCGGGAAGAGATCGAGGCGCGGGGTCCGATGCGCCTCGCCGAAGTCGAAGCGGCAAAGAAGGAAATTCTGGCAGCGGCACAGGGCCTTGAGCGCGAAGGGAAGATCATGCTTCGCGCCCAATCGGCCGATCTCGTCTCGTAACTATTATCTTGGGCAATGTCGTCATTACGCGCCATCGGGGCAAGTCGCCCGTCTGAGCAAAGCCAACCAAAGCCGGCCGCGCGGGCTGACGAACCAGAAGGGGGAACGGGCTTTCCGGAAGTGCTGGACACGGCGACAAGCGCTAGGGCAGCGGCTCAGACCGACGTTATCCCGCACCGCGGTGCTGAGCCACCCGAGCGCAATACGACTGAAAGAAACGCCAGCTCTGCTCCGGGTAATGCGATTTTGGATCAGACTTCGTCCGAGACAGACTCAGCAGCCGCCGACCCGCTTGTCTCTGAAGTTGCTCTGATCAAAGGTGATGACAGGTTCCAACAGCCGATGGATATTACCGGTACTGCTGATATCCAAGGCTCCGTGCCGCTGCGCAATACGCTCGATACTGCGCGGAAAGCGGCGCCGTCGACGGCCATGCGCGGTCGCCGCCTACAGCAGCGTGCGGCTCCGCCACCATTGCGCAGTGAGACCGGCGACGCAATAAACATTAACTGTCAGCTTCCGAGCGTCTCATCGGCCAACCCATTGCCGGGTGGAGGCTCCTCAGGGCCGGCGGCGCTGGAATTCCGGACAGAGCCGACAGATGTCGTGTCTCACTCACGCAACCCCGGCTCCAGGGGGCAGATCTCACCCATCATTGAGTTTACAGAGAATGGAGGGCAATTTCATCTAACGCAGCCGGCGGCCCTCGATTTGACGCAGACCGAAATCGCGCTGCCCGGGGGCGGAACCTGGTTTAGTCAGCTGCCGGTTGGCGAGCCGAGGTCAGCAACCGCGCGCGCTGGCACCACTACACCTGATTCGAACTTAGCCGCGCCACAAAGCCAAAGCATTGCACCAGATAACCTTGCGACGGCGACGGCAGTGCAACCTCCCGACGCCTTCGCCGATACCACAGGCTCAGTCCCGCAGAACATCTCTGCTTTCAGCCTTCCACTCCGTATCGTTTCGGAAGCTCATGGTGGTCCCGGAGAAGATGTGCGACCGCTCAAGATCGCAGCATCACCGCTGCCGACCGGAGCCTCTACCGTAGCGCAGGCGTACCCCACTGGTCGAAGCAGCGGCGATTATCATCTCGCAGCTTCGGTAGGCCCTACGGCGGAAATTTCGATGCCTTCCACGGCGGGGAATCTCTCGGCCGGCTCGCTCGCTGACGTTGGCGCAAAGGAAGCGATTTCGATCGGGTCAGCGACAGGCATAGCGGACCAGCTTTCTCCTCACCTGGTCAGATTGGCCGGCACCGGAGGCGGCGAAGTCTTCCTGCAACTTCATCCGCCTGAATTGGGAGATCTGACAGTTCGAGTTCTCGTAAACGGCCGCGATGTTTCGGCATGGTTCGGATCTCCGCAAATCAACGTTCAGGAAGCACTCAGCAACGCTATCGGCCAACTTAACGCCAATCTTGGGAATGCCGGATACAATCTGAGCGGTGCTTGGGTGGGTGCCGACGCCTGGTCCCGCAGAGGAGATAACGAAAGCTCCGCAACGCGCCCGCAGCGGGGCGTCACCAATAGAGCGAGAGTAGAAGAAACGTCCAGCTCCCCAGTCCTGCCGGCCGGTTCTGGGGTAAGCATCTATGTCTGAAGGGCCGGACCGGGCGTTATCGGTACGCCGCTATGTTTTTTACAACGAGCATCGTCCTTCGCGCGCTTGGATGCCGACGCTCGAATTGATCAATGACCGGTTCTCGCAATATCTCCGCACGGCGCTTCTTCAGCATCTTCGGCCGCGCGTCGACGTAACCCCGCCCGTTGCGATCCAGCTGATCAAATATGGCGAACTCGTGGGGCGGCTAACCGCGCCGAGTTTCTTGACACTCTTCAATTTCAAGCCGTTGCGCGGGCGGATGCTAGCCGCGATGGATGCTCCGCTCGTCAGCTGGATCGTCGAGAGCCGGTTTGGCGGCGACGGTCGCTTTCCGCTCCCGATCGGCAACCGGGAATTTTCCCCGTTTGAGCAGAAATGTACGCAGCGCGTCGTGCAAACCGTCATAGACCAGTTTGTTCTGGCATGGCAGCCGATCGGCGGCTTCGAAGCGGAGGTGGCGCGTCACGAGATCAATCCGCAATTTGCCGACGTCGCCAATTCGAGTGACCTGATGATTGTCAGCACGTTCGATGTCTGCGTCGGTCAAGGCGGCGGAAAGCTTATTGTCTGTATCCCGTACCTGATGCTGGAGCCCCTTCACGACCAGTTGGTGACCGGCATTGTCAAAGAAGCCGTGGATCGCGACGCGCGCTGGCGCGACGCCCTGACGGCCGGACTCGCACGGGCAACGATGACACTCACAGTCGACCTCGCCAAGATCGATGTGACGGTCCGTGATTTATTGGGATTGCAGCCAGGCAGCGTATTCGAAATCGACCGTGAGGACAGCGTAACTGTCGAGGCGAACGGTTCGCCGCTGTTTCGTGGCCGGTGGGGGAAATACGGTCAGAAAATTGGGGTAAGGGTCGAAGAACGACTGCAAACGTCCGGCGACGCGGACTTGACAGGATCGCAGGGGAGAGGGACCGACGGCGATGACGAGCGATGATCGGCCTGAGGTAACCGCCTCGCAAACCGGGCATTCGGCTGTGCCGAGCGGCGAGAGGGGGTCGGCGCTGGGCAGCCTGGAGCTGCATCCGGAGGAAGTTGAAGCCGCCGCAGAGGGCAATGAGCACACCGAGGCCGGCCCGGACGCGGCGCGCCTTGATCTCGTGCTTGATATTCCAGTCCGGCTATCGGTCGAGTTGGGGCGAACTGAAATATCCATCCGAGATGTCGTGAGCCTCGGGCGCGGCTCGTTGATTGAGCTCGATGGCAGCCCTGGCGCACCATTGGATGTCCGGGTTAACGGCCTGCTGATCGGCCGCGGTGAGGTTGTCGTCGTCAATGAGGAGCGGCTTGGCCTGAGGTTCATCGAGGTTGTCGGCCAGGCCGAGCGCGTCAAGCGGCTGAAATAGGAATTGCGGATGGCGACGCTTTCGCAGTCGGCGCAGGGAGCACTGCTGACGATATTCTACGTCGCTGGCCCAATATTGGGGGCCATTCTGGCGATTGGCGTCATCATCGGCGTGTTCCTGGCGATGACGCAGATTAACGAGCCCACCGTCAGCTTCGTGCCGAAGTTCTTTGGCGCTGGGCTGGTATTGGCGGTCCTCGGCCCATGGCTGCTGCGTCAGCTCGAAGGCTTTACTGTCGCGATCTTGACGGCGCTGCCACGGATGTTGCAATGACCAATCAGCCGGCGCAAGCCGCTGTTGTGCTGGGCATCCACGCACTGCGTCGGCACCTGCCGTCGCTGGCCGGGCCCTCGGCCTTTGTGCTGGTTCTGGCGATGGTCGTCGTGCCGTTGCCGCCTTTCGCGCTCGATCTGTTGTTTACCTTCAACATTTGCTTCGCCTTGATGATCCTGCTGGGCTCGTTGTACACGGCGAAGGCGACAGATTTTTCGGCATTTCCGACGCTGCTTTTGCTGACGACCTTGTTGCGGCTGTCGCTCAATGTCGCCGCCGCCCGCGTCATATTGCTCGACGGTTATTTGGGATCGGCGGCGGCGGGCCGCGTCATCGAGTCTTTTGGTGCCTTTGTTGTCGGCGGCAACTATGCGGTCGGCATCGCCGTATTCACAATCCTCGTCATCATCAATTTCGTCGTGATTACCAAAGGTGCAGGACGCATTGCCGAAGTGGCGGCACGTTTCGTGCTCGACGGCATGCCCGGCAAACAGATGGCGATAGACGCCGATCTGAATGCCGGCCTGATCAATCAAGACGAGGCGATGCGGCGGCGCCAGGAGGTTTCGCGCGAAGCGGATTTTTTTGGCGCGATGGACGGTGCCAGCAAATTCGTGCGCGGCGATGCGGTCGCGGCGGTAATGATACTGTTTATTAACCTGGCCGGCGGTTTTGTTATTGGCACATGGCAGCACAGCTTGAGCCTCAGCGAGGCCGGTCAGACCTATACTCTGCTGACGATCGGCGACGGGCTGGTCGCCCAGATACCGGCCCTTATCATCTCATCGGCAGCGGGCGTGATCGTGAGCCGCGTGTCGACGGGACACGATATCGGAAGCCAGGTTATCACGCAGCTTGCGGCCTTCCCCAAAGCGTGGTGGCTTGCCGCCGGTATCGTCGGCCTGTTCGGCCTGATCCCAGGTATGCCGCATCTGCCGTTTCTGATCTTTGCTCCATTGCTAGGAGCTGGCGGTTGGTGGCTTGGGCGCGAGCAGCAACGCGAGGCAAATCGGAAGGCCATGCCTCCGCCTCAGCCTGCCGAAACGGGGGAAATTGACATCGGTGTCGTCGAACTGGTCCAGCCTTTGGAGGTTCAAGTCGGCTACCGATTGGTCTCTCTAGTCAACCAGGAACGGGACAGCGGGCTGCTCCGGCGTTTGCGGGCGGTGCGTCGGCAGGTGTCCCGCGAATTCGGCTTTCTCGTCCCGGTCGTCCATGTGCGCGATAACCCCGATTTGCAATCCACCGGCTATCGGATCCTGGTCTATGGTGTGGAAAAGGCTGCCGGGGAGGTGCATCCCGACAAGCTTCTCGCGATGCCATCAGGCAGCAAGTCCGAAGAGATCCAAGGGATTCCAGCGCGTGATCCGGTATTCGGCAGGCCCGCCAAGTGGATTATGCCGGCGATCGCAGAGCAGGCCCGCGCTGCCGGTTATACGGTATTCGATGCCGCTGTTATCGTCGCCACGCATTTCGAGCGGGTTGTCGACGACAATATCGACAGCTTGTTCGGCCGCGCCGAACTCGACGCTCTGCTTGGGTTTTTTGGCAAGCAAGTACCAAAGCTCCTCGAAGAGCTAACCCCCAAGCTCCTTCCGCTTACGACAGTACACAGCGTGCTGTGCGGATTGCTGGCTGAACGCGTGCCTATTCGCGATTTGCGAAACATTATCGGCGCATTGATCGAAGGCGCAGCGACGACGCAGGATCCGCGGGCGTTGCTGGCCGCGATCCGGGCAAAGCTGGGCGGTTTCATCCTGCAGAATGCGTTTGGCGCTGTCGCTGAATTGAAAATGGGGGCGCTCGAGCCCGATCTCGAGAAACTCTTTCAAGAAATGTTGCGCTTATCGAGCGGCAGCGGCGTCTTTGCCGTCGAGCCCGCCCTTGCAAGCGAGCTGGGGGCTGCCGCTTCTGCATTAGCTGCCCGTCTCGGTGCTGTTGCTCCAGTCGCGGCATTGGTCACGCGCGGCGAACTGCGTGAACCCGTTTCCCGGTTGCTGCGCACTGTGCGCCCGCGGATCTTTGTCTTCTCCTACCAGGAGGTCCCCTCGGAGAAGCAGATTAAGGTGGTGGAATTGCTCGGCCGGTCGGCAGAGAAGCATGCCTGAGGGCAGACTGGCCGAGCTGCGGTCGCCGCCAATGCCGAAGCCAGGCGCTGGGCCTGGCCAATCCTGCGCCGGGGACCGCGAGGCCTATTACTCGGAAATCGATGAGGCCGAGATCATTAAGGCATATGTGCCGCTCGTGAAGCGGCTTGCCACCCACGTCAAGGGACGTCTGCCTGAGGTGGTACAACTCGATGATCTGATCCAGGCAGGCCTCATTACTGTATTACGGATGGCGCGGCATGCCGACCATTTGCGGAACGGGGATGCCACGCTGCGCCGCTCGATCATGAACGCCATGATCGATGAGGCACGGCGCGAGGCATGGGCGCCCGTTAGAACCCTGAGGCTCGCCAAAGCAGCCGGGCGGGCTATGCGCGCCATCAAGCGGCGCACCGGGCGGGACGCCAGCGATGAGGAGATCGCAGCCGAGCTGGGCGTTCCCCCGGCGCAATATCAGCAGATGTTGGTGGAGGTCGCTGGCATACGCCTGCTCCCCCTCGACGAGCTCGATGAAGGCGGCGAGCAGCCACTGCAGGCACGCGATAACCAAGAGGAAGAGCTGCACGAAGCCCGCGTGACGTCGGCATTGACCCAGTCGATCGCATCGCTTCCGGAGCGGGAGAGACTGGTGGTCTCGCTCTACTACGAGCACGAACTCAGTATGGAAGAAGTCGGAGAGGTGCTCGGCCTCAATAAGTCGACCGTTTGCCGGACCCATGGTCGGGCGTTATTGATGCTGCGCAACGCCCTCTTCGACTGGCGCGCGGCGGCCATCGCGCCGCAGCCGGAGCCGGGAGAATAGGGTGGATATTCTTTCCCTCGTCGGTCTCGTGATGGGCTTCGGCGCGATTGTGCTGACGATGACGGTCGACGGCGGAAATCTCGCATCACTGCTGCAGTTGTCGGCCGTCATCATCGTCGGAGGCGGCACTATCGGCGCAGTGCTTCTACAGACGCCGCTGTCGGTTTTTTTTCGTGGCTGCAAAATGCTGGGTTGGGTCTTTTTCCCGCCCAAAGACGATCGCGAAGAACTCGTGCAAAAGATCTTGGAATGGCTGCGGATTGCGCGCCGCCAGTTCATCCTGGCGCTCGATCCGGTGGCCGAGCAGCAGTCCGATCCATTCGTGCGTCAGGGCCTGAGGCTGGTCGTCGACGGTATCGACGCATCACAGATCCGGATCCTGCTCGAATCGGTGATTGCAACCCAAGAGCACGAAGAGATGCTCGCCAGCGAGATATTCGAGGCAATGGGTGGGTATGCACCAACGGTCGGAATTTTGGGGGCAGTGATGGGGCTCATCACCGTGATGTCCCATCTCGAGGATCCGACCAAGCTCGGGAGCGGTATTGCCACGGCCTTTGTCGCCACCGTGTACGGCGTTGGTGCAGCAAACCTCGTTTGCTTACCGATTGGCAACAAACTGAAGGTTCTCGTGCGTCGTCGCATGCGTCGGCTGGAAATGATCACCGAAGCAATGGTTGGGATCGCGATTATGGAGCAGCCGATGCAGTTTGAGATGCGGCTGCGCAGTTTTCTCGATGGCTCGGCTGCAGAAAAGGCAGCACTTGAGGATGCGGAAGCTGCCGTCTCGCCGGGCGAGAACGAATTGAGCGCCGCCGAGTAAGGTTGTTGAGCGCTGGATCCGGAGATCGGAATGCGACGTCCACCTGAGCAGAAAGCCCCGAACCACGAACGCTGGGTTATCTCCTACGCCGACTTCACCACACTGCTGCTCGCGACCTTTGTCGTCATGTATGCAGTCTCCAGCGTGAATTCCTCGAAATTCCAGCAAATGGCTGAGGCGTTCTCCACAGCGTTCATCGGCAAGGTTGTGACGATTCAGACATCCGGGCTGGCTGCTGCGAAAAAGGCGCCTTTCGACAACATGCCTTCGCCGGTGCATACGCCGGTCATTACGCGAGACACTCAGGTAAAGCATCTGCCGCCTGCTCTACGGCAGCGTGTCGAGCAGCAGGCGCTGAAACTGAACGAAGCCTATGAGAAATTGACACAACTGTTGGCGGGGATGATCAGCCGCGGCGAGGTGCGGGTATCCCTGCAACCGCTCGGAGTGGTCATCGACATCAAAGCAGTCGTGCTGTTCAATAGTGCCAAGGCGGAGTTGACTCCCGGCGCGCTGCAGCTGATCGAGCAAGTCGCAAGCGTGCTGAAAGAGCTCGATTACCGGATCCAAGTTAACGGCTTCACGGATAACGCGCAGATCCACAGCGCACAGTTCAGCTCCAACTGGGATCTGTCGGCGGCACGCGCGATATCCGTCGTCAAGCGTTTCGTCTTGGACGGAATCAATCCGTCGTTGCTGGTAGGCGCCGGCTACGGCGAATACCACCCGGTGGCGTCCAATGCCACGCCGGACGGTATGGCGATGAATCGGCGCGTCTCGATCGTCGTTGTTTCGCCGGTCGGGGACCAGGATGTTCTGCACACCCCGCTGCTCGGAGAAGGGCCGGAGCGCATCGACGCCGCCGAGAATGGCGAACAGAATAGTGGCGACCTGCACGGCTCGGTGCCGCAGCATGAGCCCCCCCAGCCGGATGCATGCGGTAACGCGCCGGCGAATGGGGCTCCTTGCTGAGTATTGGGATGGCGGGTTCGGGGTCAACGTGGTGCGCCCATTCCTGCTCGCTGGAGGGATTGCCCTGATGTGGTTTGTTCAGTTTCAGGAAACCGGCGTTGACGGCGATGCTCCGGCTTGGGCAATGGCGGTAGTCCTGGGGGGCCGTTTAGTCGTCGATTTCGTCGGTGCTTGGCTTGCCCTGTCGGTCTTACGCCTCGTTTTTGCTATTGGCCGCCTCGGGTTGGCCCAGCTGCGCACTCGCTGGTGATCGAGAACTGATGACCGGTCCCACAAGCGCAACCGCTCCGCCTCTGCTCCGGTGGCAAATTCCCGAGCTCGAGACCTCCGCAGAGCCGGCTTTGTCACTGGAACACGGTGAATCGGACAGCATCGCCGCTGACGGCGAAGACGGCGATGCCAGGGATGAAGAGGCGGCCCTCGCCGAGATCATCCGGGAGGAGATCGCGAAAGGGTATGCCGAAGGCTGGCAACGCGGGCTGGCAGAAGGGAGGGAAGAGGGCTACGCACAAGGCTTTGACGAAGGAACGAGAGCGGCACGAGAGGCAGCCGCCGCTCAGGCCCGGCGCTTCGCGGGGATCATAGACCGCCTGAGTGCGCCTTTACCCGCTTTGGACGGGCAGGTAGAAGAGGCAGTAGCTGCTCTGGCGCTCGAGGTAGCGCGCTGCGTAATTGGCAGCGAAACCTCCCGATCGCGGGGATATCTCGTGCGGCTTATCCGCGAAGCCGTTGCGCGGGTGCCGATCGAGATGGGCGCATTAAAGGTGGTCTTGAATCCGGCAGATCTCGAGCTCGTTCGCGCCCTGGCGCCGGATCTCGAGGGCGGCAGTGCGTTGCTCATATCTGACGATGCCGTTGAAGCCGGTGACTGCCTGGTGGTCGCCGACGGTCAAGGCGCCCCAATCAAAGACATGCGCTGGCGTCCGCGCACTGGCGAGGGGATGTCGCAAGTCGACCTATCGCTCGCAACGCGGTGGCGCGCGGTCATGCTGGCGCTGTTCGAGGGCGAAGAAAAATGACGATGAGCCCGGTTTCGAGCGCACGTGTCTTCGAGCGTCTCGAGCGCTATCGCGCCCGCATCAGTGGAAGCGGCAGCGGAGTGGCGGTTCACGGCAGTCTGGTCCGCACGATCGGGCTGGTGATGGAAGCGCGCGGGATTCACGTCGCGATCGGCGAGCGTTGCTTTGTCGAGAGCGAGTCGGGCCGCCTAGTATCGGCCGAGGCGGTAGGGTTCGACAGCGGTCGCGTCTTGCTGATGGCCGAAGGCCACGGCGACGGACTTGCCCCTGGCGCCCGCGTCATGCCAGCGGGGCGCATGATCGAAGTCGGGGTAGGCGGGCAACTCCTCGGCCGAGTTATCGACGGCGCCGGCGTGCCGATAGACGGCAAGGGGCAGCTGCGCTGCACGGAGCGTAAGCCGCTATTCGGCAGAGCGGTCAATCCAATGCAACGGGCTCTAGTCGACCGACCGCTCGATGTTGGAGTGCGGTCGATCAATGCACTCTTTTCGGTGGGCCGGGGTTCGAGGCTTGGGCTTTTCGCCGGAAGCGGCGTGGGCAAGAGCGTCTTGCTGGGAATGATGGCGCGGTACACGACCGCCGATGTCGTGGTGGTCGGTCTGATCGGTGAGCGCGGTCGCGAGGTCAAAGAATTTGTCGAACGCACGCTCGGGACCGAGGGTCTGGCCAAAGGTGTTGTTGTCGCCGCGCCGGCGGATGCCTCGGCGCTGGGGCGCGTCCACGGCGCGTACCGGGCGATGGCGATTGCGGAGTACTTTCGCGACCAGGGCCGGCACGTGTTGCTTTTGATGGACTCATTGACCCGGTTTGCGATGGCGCAGCGCGAAATCGGCCTCGCGATTGGCGAGATTCCCGCGACGAAGGGCTATCCGCCGTCGGTATTTCGGCGGATCGCCGCGTTATGCGAACGGGCCGGCAACGGCGAGGACGGCTCCGGCAGTATCACTGCCTTTTATTCGGTGCTGGTGGAGGGTGATGACCCCAATGACCCGGTCGGCGATTCGACACGTGCAATTCTTGACGGTCATCTGGTTTTGTCTCGCAGGCTCGCCGATGCAGGTCAGTTTCCGGCCCTTGACGTCGGCGCCTCTGTCAGTCGTGTGATGGCCTCGGTCGTTCCTGCAGGGCAGACGGCCGACGCCCAACGCTTTAAGCGGCTATACAGTCGCCTCGAGGAGAGTCGGGACATCATAGCAATTGGCGGCTACCGCCCCGGCCACGACGCCGAGCTCGATCGCGCGGTCGCCCTGCGCCCGGCGATCGAGAGCTTTTTATGCCAAGACATGACAAACGCAATTTCCTTCACCGATAGCGTGACGGCGTTGCGCGAGCTTGTGGGCGAATGAGGATGCGATGTCGGGATTAGCTGCTCTGATTAGGTTTGCAGAACGCCGCACCGAAGGTGCGCTCATCGCATGGCAGCGGCTGAAAGCACAATGCGACGAGGCGAATCAGAAACTGTTGCTTCTGCAGCAGCATGGTATGAATTATCGCGATCTGATGCATGCCGGCTTGCAGCACGGCATGTCCGGCAGCTCCACGATGGCGCATCTCGGCTTTATCGGACAGATCGAAGAGGTTGTCGTCCGCCAGCAGTGCGAAATCGTCAATCTCGAAGAAGCGTGCGAACGACAGTGGCGGGAGCTGGTGGAGGCTCGCCGCGACCAGCGCATGTACGAGATATTGAGCGAACGTGCGGCGACCCGAGAGGCTGAGGTCGCATCCCTCCGTGAGCAAACGGGAATCGACGAATTACTGCAGCGGACCGCCAACGCACCCGGCGCATTTTAAGAAGCTAGCTAACATGACGAAAAACGGAAATTTGCTATGACCGATCTGGACGAAATGGCACCGCACCGGGTCGCTCAACGGGAGAGCCGCTCGCTGTTCCGTTCCTGGAAGATAATTGCCATCCTGCTGGTGCTGATCGCCGGGGTCGGCGGCGCGGCCGGGTATTGGTATTTCGCTCTCCGTAAACCCGCGGCAGCTTCTATCGCGCAAGCCCCCGAGCCCGAGGCTCCGCTTCCGTTCTATCTCGAGATCAAGCCCTTTGTTGTAAGCGTCTCAAGCAGCGCAGGTACGCCGCATTTTGTGCAATTGAGTCTGAACCTCACCCTGTCCGGGGCGGCCGCGGGCAATGCGGTCTCGGCGGTATTGCCGGAACTCCAGGATGCAATGCGACAAACGGTGCTCGCCTATAAAGTGGACGACATCATGACACCGGCCGGTGTGGATAAAATGCGCAAGGCAATGATCGAAAACGCCAATCGGGTATTGCTGCAAAGGCTTGGTGCCGAGAGAGTTAAGCGGCTTGGCGGCGCTGAGCCGGACGGCGGCATCGTCGAAAACATCTATTTCTCGACCCTGATCGTCGAGTAACGGGGGCAGGCGTGCCGTACGAAGCCGACGGTCTTGCGTCGCTGTCTCTCGCAATAGGAGTGGTTGTTGTACTCTTATGGGGCGCTCTTTGGGCATTGCGCCGGATGCGCCCGGGGAATGTCAGCTGGAGTGGGCGAGATTGCACGGTCCTCCGGTCGCTTGTATTGGGCCCGCGCGAGCGGCTGGTCGTGGTCCGCATCGGCGCAAAGCAGTTGGTCCTCGGCATCGGCTCGACCGCGATCTCTCTGTTGTGTGAACTCGAGGAGCCATTGGCGCCAGTCCCGCTGACGAATACGAAATTCGGCGAGGCCGTTCGTAAGGCGATGGAGCGATGGCACCGCGTATAATCATTGCCCTCTCCGTTGCGGCGGTCTGTCTCGCCCCCGGTTTGGCGGCACATGCTGCGGGGCTTGGCGCCCTCGAAATGCAGCCGGATGGTCATGGCGGGCAGACCTACACCGTGCCGGTCCAAATCCTGCTTCTTATGGCAGGCCTGGTATTCCTGCCGGCTGTGTTGCTGACGATGACGGCGTTTACGCGCATCATCATTGTGCTTTCTTTGCTGCGGCAGGCCTTGGGATTGACGCAGACGCCGCCCAACCAGATCCTGATCGGTCTGGCCTTGTTCCTGACAATGTTTGTAATGGGCCCGGTAATTACGCAAATCAACAACGATGCGTTGCGGCCGCTGCTTGACAATAATATTTCCGCAGCCGATGCGGTCGAGAAAGCCGAAGCGCCGCTGCGGGAGTTCATGATCAAGCAGACCCGCCGCGACGATTTGGGATTGTTCGTCAAGCTCGGGGGCGGCGAAACCTATCCCACGGTGCGGGATGTACCGTTCCGCATTCTCGTGCCGGCCTTTGTTACCTCCGAGCTCAAGAGCGGTTTTCAGATCGGGTTTATGATCTTCTTGCCTTTCCTGGTAATCGATATCGTCGTCGCCGCGGTGATGATGTCGCTCGGGATGATGCTCCTTTCTCCGATCAGCATCTCGCTCCCATTGAAACTCGCATTGTTTGTTCTGGTCAACGGCTGGACATTGGTGGTCGGCTCACTGGCGCAAGGATTTATCCGGTGAGCGCGATGCCGATTATCTCGGCGGTGCACCAGATGCTGGTTATCGCGCTGACCCTCGTCACACCGTTTCTGGCGGCTGCGGTGCTCACCAGTTTCGCGGTCGGCCTGATCCAAGCAACCACGCGGATCAACGATCTGACACTGAGCTTTATCCCGCGATTTGCAGCCGTGCTGCTGGCAATTTATCTCTCTGCGCCGTGGGCGGCCAAGATGTTGACGGGGTACATCGAGCGTTCCGTCGTCGCGATGCGGGCAACCCTCGGTTGACGTAGTGCTTACCCTCAGCGACGCTGATCTGACCCGCTGGCTCGGCGAATTATTCTGGCCTTTTCTGCGCACGCTTGCGTTGTTTTCTGCCGCTCCTGCTTTCAGCTCGATTGCCATTCCGCCGCGAGTAAAGATCGCCTTAGCTTTTGTCGTCGCCTGCCTTGTTGCTGCGACGGTCAAGCAGTCGGCCCCGCTCGCGCTGTCGTGGGCGACGGTCATTCTGGTCGCCGAGCAAGTTCTCGTCGGCTTGGCAATCGGGTTCGCGATGCAGCTAGCGCTCGCGGCGATGGCGTTCGCCGGCGATTTGATCGGCGTTCAGATGGGCTTTGGCTTTGCCGGTCTGCTCGACATTCAGAACCGGTTCGAGGTTCCCGTCATATCGGATTTCTTCGGTCTCGTTGGGCTACTGCTGTTCCTTGGTCTCAATGGGCATCTCGTTCTGCTTGGCGTATTGGTGAAAAGCTTCGACGTGGTGCCGATCGCGGTTGGCAGCGGCGTTGCGGTGGCGGGCTGGCGGGTGCTTGTCGGCAGCGGCGCCGCGCTGTTTCAGATGGGGGTCTGGCTTGCTCTGCCGGTGGTTGCAGTGCTGGCGGCGGCGCAGCTGGCGATGGCGCTCATGTCCCGCGTGGTCCCGCAAATCAACATCATGTCGGTCGGGTTTTCCGTCTTCATGTGGGTCGGGATCGCCGCCACGATCGCGCTGCTGCCCTACTTCGTGCCGGCGGTCGAGCACATGATTGAGACTGGCCTGAAGGTCGTCGCAGCGACGATCGGCGATCGATACCGATGACCGACAGCTACGGCGCCGAGGACAAAACCGAGCAGCCAACCTCGCGGCGCTTAGAGAAAGCGCGCGCGGAAGGCTCGGTCGTGCGCGCGCATGGAATCGCGGCAGGCACAATATTGTTGACGGGTGCCGTGGCCTTGAGCCTTGGGGGTGCAAAACTCGTCGAACTGCTCGAACTCGCGCTTCGCCGCGGCTTGAGTTTTGAGCCTGACGCGGTGCATGAGCCGGCGCGGCTCCTTATCGCAGTCAGCCGAGTGGTGACTCCGGGGCTCGACATCGTAGCGCCCTTTTTGATTCTGATGGGGGTGGTTGGGTTCGTCGCCGACATAATCGTGGGTGGATGGACCTTCTCGACTAAGCCTCTTGGTGCCGATTTCTCGCGCATCGACCCGCTTCGTGGATTGGCGCGGCTGTTTTCGCGCGGGGCGCTCGTCGAGCTCGTCAAGTCGCTGGCCAAATTCGCAGTTCTATGCGCGATCGTGATATGGCTGATCCGAAGCTCGGGTCCCGCCTTTCTGCATGCTGCGGCCGAGACCTGGCCATATGCAGCCGATCATGCAGCGCTGCTGTGGAATCGCATTTTCCTCATTTTATCGGCATCTCTCGTCGGCGTAGCGGCGCTGGAGGTGCCGTATCAGATCTGGGCACATCGCGACCGGCTGAAGATGACGCGGCAGGAGATAAAGGATGAGATGCGCGAGTTGGACGGCAGTCCGCAGACCAAGCGCCGTATCAAGCTGCTGCGCCGAAAGCTCGCTCGAATGCGGATGGCGATGGAAATTCCGAAGGCGGATGTCGTCGTCACCAACCCCGAGCACTACGCAGCGGCGCTGCGCTATCAGGAAGGCAAGATGCGCGCCCCGCGCCTCGTCGCGAAGGGGACCGGCCTCGTCGCCCTGCGTATTCGCGAGATCGCGGCACAGCACGGAGTTCCGATGGTCGAGGCCCCGCCATTGGCGCGGGCGATCTGCCGGTTCGTCGAACTGGACGACGAGATCCCGACCGATCTCTACTCCGCGGTCGCGGAGGTGTTGGCGTATGTTTATCGTTTGCGAGCCGCAAAGGAAGCAGGAGGGCCCATGCCAGCGGTGCCGCAGGACAGGCGCTTTGAGCCCCCGCCGGAATTCGCGGCGTGAGCCAGGCCGCCGTCAGGCCGCTCCGAGCGGGTTTTGCGCCGAGGGGCTGGTTTCGGTGCCGTCCGGGCCATAGGAGCGGTGTAAATCGCGCTGGCGCAATTTATCGACCGTGTCGGTCAAATGCCGTAATAGTGCAGAACATATGACCGAATTCTCCCGGTTGTAGCGGGCAAGCCAGCTCAATGCCTCTACGCTCGGCGGTAGTGCGCCCGGTTTTTCGGACTCCTTTTCGATCATGTCGGCGAGCGCTAGCTTGCGATCGACCACGCCGGCGATCCGCTCGGGACTGCCGGAGAGCAGCACGCTGCGTTCCTCCTCTAGGATCTGCCGCAGCTCCGCGAGCATAGCTGAAAGTGTGTCAATCGAGGTCACCATGTTCTCCCTCCTGCTGACCATTAAAATTTCATCTCGACGGTCCCATCGCTGGCGACCGTAGCTCGCAGGGTCTTCCTGGTGTCGGGGTTCTCCAATGCAATGCTCTCGCCGATGCGGCCGTCCTCGAGAGCGAGAGCAGTGGATTTGATGATCATCGTACTGTCTGTGAGTGTCAACAGGACCTTTTGACCGCGATGCACCACAATCGGCAATTCCAGAAAGGGCGACAGTATCGGCGCGCCGGCGATTAAGCCCACCCGCAATATCTTGCCTTCGGCCTGGGCGAATTCGGTCAATAACCCGCCATTGCTGCTGAACATGTCGACCCGTCCCTGCGTCAGGTGGTCCGCTGTCAGTTTCGTATTGGGCATCAGGTTCACCGACGCCACTATTGCCTGAGCCCAGGCATGCAGGCGGACCGGAACATAGATCGTCCAATTGGGCGTACCGCATTCCACCTTTGCGGTCATCACGGCGGCGTTCGTCGGCGGCAGACTGACGTCGAGAGCTGGGCAGAACGGCAGCTTGAGCCGGGGATCAATGGACCCGACCGAGACTTCGACCGTTGCACCCTTCATTACGGCAACGCGAGGCATGACCGCTGCTTCGATTGCAGCCCGAATCGATGCGGGATTTTCTATCTCGGCCGCAGCGAGCGGCAATGGGCCCGCCATAAACCCTGCGACGAGCCCGGCAAACAAGGCAGTACACCTCATTGGTTGATACAGCATCTGCACTTTTTCCTTGCGTGCGTGCCAATGATCCATCATTATGCCGAAAAGAGGAAATTTCGCAAGCCAAGAATTGACCCATTTCGCTGCGGAGCAGCCCGTGATCGGGACAGTCGACACCGGATTGGAGTTCTACCGGCAGGTGCTGGAATTGCGCGCGTACCGGCAGCAGGTCCTCACCGCTGACATTGCGAATGCGAGCACTCCGGGTTTTAAAGCCGTGGATCTCGATTTTCGTGAAGCGTTGAATGCGGCCGCTGGCGAGCCGGGATCGACGGGAGCACCGCAATCAGCGGCGAGGGCATGGCTAGTCAGCGATCCTCAGCACTTGACCCTCAGCGGGCAGGGCACGCCGAGGGCGGCTGCGGCTGCGGTGAAATATCAAACCGGCGCGCCGGTAACCCTCGATGGAAACAGCGTCGACCTCAACCAGGAGAAGGTCGCGGCGGGCGAGAATGCCGTCCAGTACGAGGCAGCAGCCAGCTTTGCCTCGCAAATCGTTAAAATGCTGACGGTCGCGATCAATGGGTCGGCGCCTCAGCAATCGACGGGAGCATAGCAATGTCGCTGTTTTCCGCCTTGGCGATCGCCGGCTCCGGAATGGCAGCTGAGGCCGAGCGGCTATCCGCCGTCGCCAGCAATGTCGCGAATGCCAACAGCGTCGTCACTTCATCTGGGGAGGCGTACCGGGCACGCGAGGTCGTCTTCAAGGCAGTATCGGCGGGAGAGGACACTAACGAGCCGTCAACGGTGGGCATGGCGGGAGTGGGAGTCGCCGGGATCGTGGAAAGCGCCGCGCCTTTGCGCACCGCTTACGATCCCGGCAGCACATTTGCCGATGCTAACGGTTACGTAACCATGCCCAACGTAAATCCTGTGGAGGAGATGGTGAACATGATCTCGGCCCAGCAGGATTACCAGGCCAATCTCGAAGCCTTTAATGTTGCGAAGAGTCTCGCATTGCGGACCTTAGCGATCTAGCCCGGCGAAGTCGCAATGACCACTGCAGCCAGCGCGCTCCCGGCGACAGTCGCCACGTTACCGTCAGGTAATCCTGCACCAAGCAGCCCCACCGGTCCCAACCAAACCCTGACCGAAGACGATTTTTTGCGCCTCCTCACGGCCCAGCTGCAGCATCAAGATCCCCTTAACCCATTGAGCGGAGCTGAATTCGCCGCTGAGCTTGCGCAGTTTTCGACAGCGAACGGGATACATGATTTAGAGAACACGCTGACCGGGATGTCCGCGCAATCGGCGGTCGGGCTGATCGGGCACAACGTTGCGATCAGCGGTAATGCGTTACAGCTGGGCCAGAACGGCGGCGCAACGGGCGCCTTCACCCTGTCGGCAGCGGCAAAGAGCGTTTCCGTGACGGTGACGGACGCTACGGGTAAGGCCGTCGCGAACCTGAACCTTGGGCCGATGGCGGCGGGAAGTCAGACGTTTTCCTGGGACGGAACCGGTGGCGGCGGGACACGGCTGCCTCCGGGCAGCTATGGGTTTGCGATAAATGCCGTAGGCTCAAACGGTGCGGCGGTCACGGCCAGCCCTTACGCGGTAGTCGCGGTTCAGGGCGTTTCGCTGGGTGGACAGAATGGACCTATGCTCGATTTGGGTGCGGGCCTCGCGCCGGTGCCGTTGAGCGCGGTCCAGCAGGTGTTCTGAGGTTTATTGTGGGAGTCGAGTAATGTCGCTTTCAACCGATCTGTCGGGAGTCCATGCAGCGCAGACCGATATCGACACGGTCGGCAATAATATTGCCAATGTTAATACCACCGGCTTCAAGATCTCCGACGCTGAATTCGCCTCCCTCTACGGCAGCGCGATACCCACCGCGCCCGGCCAGGGCGTGACCACGGGAAGCCTTGCGCAGGCTTTCGGGGAGGGCACGATCACGCAAACCGGCAAGCCTCTTGATATTGCGATCGATGGGCAAGGATTTTTTCAGCTGCAGAGCGGTTCCGGTATCGTCTATAGCCGAGACGGTTCATTTCAGCTCGACAATAGCGGTCACCTGGTGAACGCTGCCGGGGGCCAGGTGATGGGTTTCGCTCCGACAGGCAACGGCGCCACCGCCAGTACATCGGGGTCGCTGCAGCCGATTCAAATCGACCAAAGCAATATCGCTCCAGTCGCCACTACGGCATTGAGTTTGGGCGTAAACCTGCCGTCATCCGATACGCCGATCGATACCAGCGCCGTGCCGTTCAGCGTTTCAAACCCCAACAGCTACAACGAGAGCACGACCACCACTGTTTTCGATAGCCTCGGGGCGAGCCACACGCTCACGACATTCTTCACCCAGGCCAGCGGCTCCGGTACGCCTAACCAATGGCAGACGCATTGGGAGGTGACGAATTCCGACGGCACGATGGTTGCGTCAGGTGCGGGCCCGACACTGGCCTTCGACAATTCCGGCCAACTCACCTCGGGCAGCGGAGCGATCGCGGTCAGTGGACTGCCCAATGGCGCCGCAAATCTCAACATAGCTGAGGATTTTACCGGATCCAGCCTGTCGGGTCTGCCCTTCGGAGTCAGTTCGGTAAAAAACGACGGCAGCGGCGGCGGGGAGCTCACCGGGGTGCAAATCGCGGCGAATGGCGTCGTCTCCGGGCAATACTCGAACGGCGGAACAAAGGTATTTGGCACGATCGCTTTGGCGAATTTTGCCAACCCGGAAGGACTGATCCCGATGACCGGCAACTTCTGGGCCGCTTCCACCGCCTCCGGCCCGGCGGCAACGGGCGCCCCGAGAACCGCTGCGCTCGGTCAGCTCGAATCGGGCGCCCTAGAAGGATCGAATGTCGATCTGTCGACACAACTCGTCAACCTGATCGTCGCTCAGCAAGCCTATCAAGCCAACGTTCAGAGCATCAACATAGAGCAGCAAAACTTCCAGCGGCTGCTGACGATCCAATAAACGGTCGTGTGACTAGGTCTTAGAGCGATGAGCCAGCAACTCTTCTACCTTGCAATGTCGGGGCTCGACGCGACGATGGATCGGGTCACCGCGGCGGCGACCAATCTCGCCAATCGCGGTACCATCGCCTTTAAAGCACAGAAACCGATATTTCAGGCCTTGCCGCTTTACGGGCAAGGCTTGCCCAATCGGGTAATGGTCGCAGCCGGAGAAGAGGGTGCGGACCTCCGCTCGGGCACGATTCAGAGGACTGGCCAAGACCTCGATCTCGCGGTCAAAGGTCCCGGCTGGATTGTCGTGCAAGCTTCCGACGGCAGTCCCGCTCTGACGCGAAATGGAGCGCTGACGATCTCGCCTGGCGGCATGCTACAGAATAACGAGGGTCAACCTGTGCTTGGCCAGGGATTCAGCCCTATTCAGCTACCACCGCTGCAGTCCGTCACGATCGGCGAGGATGGAACCGTCTCCGGCGCGCTCGCCGGTCAACCGCCGGACCAGATTACCTCGTTCAATCGGATCATGCTGGCAAACCCGCCCGCCGCCTCGCTGCAGCGCCGACCGGACGGGCTGTTTCAGGATGCCGCCGGGCCGCCGCAGCCCGACGCCGCCGTCCGTCTGCAGGTGGGCGCGTTGGAGGACAGCAACGCGGATACCGTCGCGATGATGATGAACATGATCGAGAATACCCGCATGTTCCAGACCCAGACCGAGATGCTGCGGATGGCCTTTGCCACTGCACAGGGACAGAGCAGTCCTCTGACACTGTAGTGCGTGCTTAGCAATATTTTGCCGCGGAGGATCCGAAGTTGATGCAGTCGCTGGCCGTCGTTCGCACCGGCCTTGAGGGCGAACAGACCAAGATGGACGTAATTTCGAACAACTTGGCGAATATCAACACCACCGGCTTCAAGCGAATGCGGCCGGTGTTCTCTGATCTCTTCTACGAGAATCAGACCCAGGCCGGCGGTTTCACCTCTCAGGCGACAAATTACCCATCGGGCCTGCAACAGGGCACGGGGGCGAACGTTGTGGCGACCGAGCCGATCGTCACACAAGGCAGCCTCGAACAAACCGGTAATGCGCTTGACCTCGCGATCAATGGTCAAGGCTATTTTCAAGTGCTCCTCCCTTCCGGACAGATTGCCTATACCCGCGACGGCAGCTTCCAGGTTAGTGCTCAGGGTCAGGTCGTCACTGCCAAAGGCTACCAGCTACAGCCGCCGATCACCATTCCGCGCAGCGCGCAGAACGTCACGATTGGCACCGACGGCACCGTCAGCGTGCAAATTCAGAACCAGGCGCAGCCCTCGCAAATCGGGCTGATCCAGCTCGCCAACTTTATCAATCCGGGGGGATTGCAATACACCGGCGATAATCTAGCGATACAGACTCAGGCTTCCGGAGCACCGACTACAGGGCAACCCTCGCAGAACGGGCTCGGCACCGTTGCCCAGGGATATCTCGAAGGTTCCAACGTATCGGTGGTCGATGAAATGATCGACATGATCGCAACTCAGCGCGCTTACGAGTTGAATACGCAAGCGGCCAAAAATGTCGATCAGATGCTCGGGTATTTGGCTCAGACCGCGCAGTGAGCCCGCGCCCGCCAGCCTCCTCGGCCGCCGTGCTGCTGGTGCTGGGCGGCGGCCTCGCCGCCTGCCAGCATGCGCCGTCGGCAAAGGATGAGCTACTGGCGGGCCTTGAGCATCTGCCGGGCGACAAGGGAACACAGCTTCCTGTAACCAACGGCGCAATATATCAAGACAGCTCCCAGGGGAGTGCAGGCCTCGCGCTGTTTCGCGATCACCGCCCCTGGCAGGTCGGCGACATAGTCACGGTCCAGATCACGCAGGCCGCGCAGGCCACCAAGAATGTCAGCCAGAATCTTGGCCGCAACGACAGTGTTGCAAGCAACGTCAACAACTTCTTCGGGTTTCCTCAGTCCTTTGGCCACTCGAGTTCAACGACAAAATTCAATGCCAGTCTGAATTACAACAGCGCTAACACTTTGCAAGGCAGCGGCGCGACCCAGCAGAGCGACAGCTTTATCGCAACCATGTCGACGATAGTGCGGCGTATCCGGCCGAACGGCGACCTCGTTATCGCGGGCGAGGACCAGGTACAGCTTGTCGGCGGGAAAGAATACATCCGCATTGCCGGCGTCGTCCGGCCGGAGGATGTGCTCTCCAACAACCTCGTCCAGTCGCAGCAGATGGCCGAGGCGCATATAGAGTTCAGCGGTGACGGCGAGACTTATCTAGCGCCCAAAATGGGTTTCCTGCAGCGGTTGTTCCTGAACGTAAGCACGTTATGGCCCGGCGATTGGTTCAAATAGCAGCGCTGGCCACAGCTGCTTGGGCGGCGCTCACACTGCCGGCCTCATCAGACCGGATCAGAGATCTCGTGCAGGTCGAAGGAGCGCGAGAAAATCAGCTGATCGGCTACGGGCTGGTAGCCGGTCTTGCCGGGACGGGAGACCAGACCACTCAGGTACCGTACAGCGTACAGTCTATCCGGAATATGTTGCGGCAATTGGGCCTGACCCTCGATCCCGGCGCATTCATCCAGCCGACGGCAGTGGCCGCGGTCATGGTCACCGCCGAGCTCCCGACTTTCACGCCGGTCGGGCAGAAGCTCGATGTGACCGTGTCGGCGCTCGGCAATGCGAAAAGCCTGCGCGGCGGCGTGCTACTCATGACGGAACTGCGAGGTGCCGACAACCAAGTCTATGCAATTGCCCAGGGGTCGTTGCTGGTGAGCGGTTTCGAGGTCAGCGGACAGGCGGCCTCTGCGACCGTCAACATTCCCACGGTCGCCCACATCCCGCGGGGCGCAACTCTCGAGAAGACGCCAAAGGCGAGCTTCGCGGCCGATGACTCGATCCTGTTGGATTTGGACAGCCGGTCTTTCGCCAATGCTGCGCGCATTGCAGATGCGATCAATGCCCGCCTGGGACACATTGCAACGCCGCTGGGACCCGGCCAAGTCGGAGTGAGAGGACCCGGCGCCGCCGTTGCCCGCGTCAAATTCGTAGCGGATCTTTTGGATATCTCGGTCATCCCCGAGGAGCCGAGCGCTCAAGTGGTCATCGATGCCCAGAGCGGCACCGTCGTTATGGGGCAGGATGTGCATATCGGGCCAGCCGCAGTTGCCTACGGTACATTATCGGTCACCGTCGCCGAGTTCGCACAGGTCTCCCAGCCGGCCCCTTTTACCCAAGGCCGGACGGCGACGGTCCCGCAGACCCAGGTGCAGGGCAACGAGAAACGAGCCAAGGTCGTCGAATTGCGCAATGCACCCCGAGTTTCCGACATCGTAAGAAACCTCAACGCGATCGGTGCAACCTCGTCGGATCTGATGGCCATTCTCCAGGCCTTGCAGCAAGCGGGCTCGCTTCGCGCCCATATCAAGGTACTCTGAGTTGGACCTGGCGACTGCAGAGCGGCTTACTTCACCCGCCGATCCAAAAGGTCTCGCGGCGCTGAAGAGACAGAGCAACGACCCGGCGGCGGCCAAAGCAGTCGCCGGCCAGTTCGGCGCCATGTTGATGCAGGGTGTAATGCAGGGCAGCGACGGAAAGTCCATTGCGATGGCGGGCGAAGAGGCCGGAGGCAACATCGTCAACGCATTGTTTGCTAGCACGATGAGCCAGGCTGCGATGTCTGGCGACAAGCTCGGTCTGGCGGATTTGCTGTTTCGGTCAATCGAAGCGAAGCAGCAGGCAGCGGGCAGCGGAGACCGGGAAGGCGAGGCCGCGGCGGCCGCGCCGGAAACGCAACGGCCTGGGGCGGCCGTCGCAGCCAAGCCGGCATCGGCAGAGGGATTGCCGCTGGCGCCGTATTGGCAAGGCAATGGCCTGCGGCCTCTCACTGCCAATGCAATCTCGGGGCGCCCGCGCGCATCTGGCGGTCACGTAGCGGGCATAATGCCGGCCTCCGATCCGGGGAAGGCAGGGTTTGTTGTCTCGACTACAGAATCGGCCGCGACATACGGGTGGGGGAGCCCGATCGCGAATAACGATCCGCATGACACCGGCGCCACACCGGCGCAGGTGCAATCATTCGCGCAGCAGCTTGCACCTCTTTTGCAGCAGGCGGGCCGCCAGCTCGGGGTGTCGCCGCGAATATTGCTGGCGCAGGCAGCCCTGGAAACGGGCTGGGGGCGCTCGGCGGTCGGCAACAACGTGTTCGGCATAAAGGCGAGCGCGTCCTGGCAGGGCTCGCAGGTCACGACGATGACCCATGAGGTCGAAGCCGGGCAGATCGTACCGCGCCAAGCGGCCTTCCGGGCCTATCCCAGCCTAGAGGCGGCGGTGCAGGATTATGTTTCGCTGATTGCCAATAGCCCGCGATACAAAGCGGCAATTGGGGCGGGGGACGACGCTGCGGCCTATGCACGAGGGCTCGCCGCCGGCGGGTACGCTACCGACGGCGAGTATGGTCGCAAGCTCGAGGCGATTGCCGCAAGCTCATCCATTCCTGCGGCGTTTGCCTCCCCGAGCCAACCGGGCCGGCTAAGACTCTTCGCAACGCAAGGGTAGATCGAGTGACCGGCGCCGGGGCCGATATAATCCGTCGCGAGACCCGCGCCGCTCGGCGGCTGGGGCGGTTGTTGAGGGTCGAAGCCGCCGGCGGGTTCAGGCGTCGGCCGACGGACATTGTGCGGCGGCTGATTGAGCGCCGTGACATGATTATAGAGCAATTGCTGCAGCTTGATGTTATGCGGCGCTCGCTCGGGTCACCGCGGACGGCCGCGCTCGAGGAGGCGCTCGAAGAGTTGGCGCACAACGTCAACACAGCGCTGCAGTTCGCGCACGAAAGGATGGAGCAGATCAGCGGGGATCTGCGGATGCGCCACGGCGAGGGTTTGCGGACCGGCATTCGTAACGCCGTCGTTGGACAATTGCTGGGAAGTATTTGAGATGACCGGTCTCACGCAGCTCTTGCAAACCGGGTTGTCCGGGCTTTCGGCCGCCGCCGAGGGCATGCAGACCGTTGCGAACAACACCGCTAACGTCAACACGCCCGGCTATAACATCGAGGCGATCAATCAGGCCGAGCTACCCCCAGTCGAAGGTGGCGTGGGGGGCGGGGCCGATGTGACCTCGGTGCAGCGCGCTTTTGATCAATTCATCTATCAAGATATCGTGCGGGCCTCCTCTAGCAATCAGGCGGCCAACGTCGTGCAAGCGAATGCGCAGAACCTGGCCGCAATCTTCCCGGTCGCCTCGGGTGGAGCCGGCGGGCTGGGGTCGGCGATCGGCAGCTTTTTCGCCGGCGTCAACCAGGTGGCGCAGGACCCGACGAGCGCGGCCAACCGTCAGGCATTGCTCGGCGCGGCGCGCTCGCTCGCCTCGAGCTTCAACTCGGTAGGTGACCAGATCTCGGGGAGTTTGAATAACCTGGATGGTCAAGTGACCGCGACCGTTCAGCAAATCAACTCGCTGACCCAACAGATCGCGTCATTGAACCAACAGATTACAGAACAAGCCGGGGCATCAGGGGGAGCCCCGAACCCGCTCCTCGATCAGCGGGACCAACTCGTGCAGCAGCTTGGTCAGCAGCTGGGCGTAACCACCATCGCACGCGCGAACGGCGTATTGGATGTCTACACCTCGAGTGGCGCCGCCCTTGTGAACGGCTCAAGCGCGTTCCAGCTTGCCGTCACAGCGAGCAGCTACGGCGATGGCGAGCCCGTCCTCTCCTACGGTCCGAACGGGCAGGACGTGACGAACAGCCTGGCGGGAGGGCAACTCGGAGGCCTGCTTACCTCCCGCTCGCAGCTGGTCAGCGCGCAGGATTCGGTCGGCGCGATGGCGGCGGCTTTTGCTTCTGCCGTCAACCAGCAGCAATCGCTGGGGTTGGACCTCAACGGCAATCTCGGGGGGCCGCTCTTTTCGGTGGCCGGGCCCACCGTGTACAGT
>JBARIB010000404.1:0-2016 GCA_049799535.1 Allostellaceae bacterium
CCCTTACGATGGTACTCGTCGCATTCTTCATCCTCGAGGGAATCGCTTCGATCATCGGGGCGATCGAGCATCGCCAGCACCTGAGATGCTGGGGTTGGGTTTTGTTGAGCGGCATTGTCGACCTGTTCCTTGCCTATCTGATCTGGCAAGGCTGGCCAAGCTCGGCGAGCTGGGCGATTGGCCTTCTGGTCGGCATCAACATGCTGTTCCTGGGTCTCTCTCTGGTCATGACCGCCCTCGCGGCGCGGCTGATGGGGAGCCGCTAAGGCCCCTGCCCTCGCCTGTCTGAGCGGCGCGGATCGCGCGCCATACCCGCTCGGGGGTCGCCGGCATGTCAAGGTGATCGACGCCGAGCGGGGTGAGCGCGTTGATGATCGCATTGATGATGGTCTGCGGCGCCGCGATGCAACCGGCCTGACCCGAGCCCTTGACGCCGAGAGGATTGGCGGCAGTCGGCAATTCGACAAGGGTTATGTCGAAGGGCGGCAGATCGCCGCCGCGCGGCAATGCGTAATCCATCAGCGATCCGCTCAGCAGCTGACCCGAGCCCTGCTCATAGACCGTATGCTCGAATAAGGCCTGCCCGATGCCCTGCGCGACCCCTCCCTGGACCTGGTCTTTGGTGAGCATCGGGTTGATCAGACGCCCGTAATCGTCGACGGCGATATAACGGTCGAGAGTGACGGCCCCGGTCTCCAGGTCGATTTCGACCTCGGCGATATGGCAGCCGTTCGGAAAGGTGAATTTATCCAGCTCATTGAAGAAATAGCTGTCGAGACCGGGAGCCATACCGTCCGGCAAGTTGGCCGGATCGGTGGCGGCGCGAGCCAGCGCGAGCAAGTCGATTTCGCGCCCGGTCTCCGGCACGGTGAACCGGCCTTCGGAAAAGACGACAGCACCGCGATCGGCTTGCAGCAGACCCGCCGCTATCGCGCAACCTTTTTCGATGACCGCTGCGGCAGCCTTGACCAAAGCCGTGCCGCCTTGATGCATCGAGCGCGCACCACCATGCCCGGCGCCGCTCTTGACCGCCCTCGTATCGGCCTGGACCAAGCGGAAAGTCTCCAGCGGCAAGCCCAGCAATGCCGAGGCGATCTGCGCATAACTCGTTTCGTGCCCCTGCCCGTTCGACTGCGTGCCGACAATTAGCGATACCCCGCCATCGGGCTCGAAGCGAATTTCAGCGCCCTCGTTGGGTGTGCCGCGGGCGGTCTCCAGAAAACAAGCGACCCCGCGGCCGCGCAGCCGGCCTCGCGCCATCGAGGCAGCGCGCCTTACCTCGAAATCGGCCTCCGGCAGGCGGGCCACCGCGTCGTCGAGATTGGCAGCAAAGCGCCCGCAATCGATGGTGACGCCCAAGCCGCTGGTATAGGGAAACGCGGTGATCATGTTGCGCCCGCGCAAACTCGCGGGGTCGCAACCGAGCTTATATGCGGCGCGGTCGACCAGCCGCTCGATCAGATAATTGGCCTCGGGCTTGCCGGCGCCGCGATAGGCGTCGATAGGAACCGTGTTTGTGAAAGCGCCGCGCACTTCCATGAATACGGCGGGGATCGCGTAAACGCCGCCCATCGCGGTAGCAGGCGAATTCGTGGAGCTGCCGGGGCCGTTGGACGACAGGTAGGCACCGAGATTGGCGACCGTCGAGACTTCGAGAGCGAGAAAGCGACCCTCTTTGTCGAGCGCCAAGCGGGCACGCGTATGATTGTCGCGGCCTTGCGTGTCGCTGACGAAATCTTCGGCACGCTGGGCCACCCATTTGACCGGGCGGCCGAGCCGGCGCGCCGCCCATAGGACCAACACCCATTCGGGATAGAGGAAATTTTTCATGCCGAAGCCGCCGCCGACATCGGGCGCGCGCACCTGGACACACTCTGGCGGCAGGTGGAAAACCGATTGCGCGAGCTGGTTGCGGATGCTGTGCACGCCTTGGCCGGTCAGCAGCAGATCCAGGCAGTCGGCAGCCGGGTCATATTTGCCGATCGCCGCTCGCGGCTCGATCGGCGCCGGGACGAC
>JBARIB010000405.1:0-2441 GCA_049799535.1 Allostellaceae bacterium
GCGCTACGGAACTGAGATAGTGATCGGCGAGGAAACGCGGGTGGCGGCGGGGGATGCCATCCTTGTCCGCCGGCTCGATACCGTCACTGTTTATGGCCGCATGCAGAGCGGCATCATCTACGAGCTACTCGGCACGGCCGAGCAGGACTCTACGGAGCGGCCGCAGTGGGTGCAGGCATATGAAGCCGGGCTCGACGCGTATGGACGGAGGGATTGGAGCGGTGCGATCGAGTATTTCGAGACCGCCATTTCTGCTCGCGGCAGCGATCGCCCGTCGGAAATATTTCTCGAACGCTGCCGTGCCTATCTCGCTTCTCCGCCTCCGGCGGACTGGACAGCGGTGTCGATCCTCGCTGAAAAGTGACTTGTCGCCCCCGGTTGGTGTGTTGCAATCAAGCCTCTCGTGATGGAGATCGCTATGAAAACTTCGGTATTTGTTGCCGCGGCTGTCGCCACCGCAGCCTCTTTACAAGTGCCGGCGAATGGAGGACCGGCGCCGACGCCGCCGTTCAAGACGGAAAAATGTTTCGGCATCGCCGCTGCCGGCCAAAACGATTGTCAGACCGCCACTCATTCTTGCGCCGGCGAGTCCCGGGCGGCCGCCGCCGGCGATTCATGGATCTATGTGCCGGCGGGTACCTGTCTGAAAATCAACGGCGGCAGCCTAACCGCGAAATCGTGACGATGAGGGCGGGCCTCGGATTGCGATCGGCGCACCTCGCCGAGATGATCGCCGATCGCCCGCTCACAGGCTTCCTCGAAGTCCACGCGGAGAATTACATGACCGGCTCGCCGGCGATCAGTGCACTCGACAGCCTGCGCCGCGACTATCCGATCAGCGTTCATAGCGTGGGCTCGTCGCTCGGTGGCGCCGGCTCGGTCGATACCCGACATCTCACCCGTTTGAAGGCATTGGTCGATCGCCTCGATCCGGTGTTCGTGTCCGAGCACCTGGCGTGGTGCGGTGTGCCGGGAATCTACCTCAACGACTTGCTTCCGCTGCCTTACACAGAAGAGGCGCTCGATCTCTTCTGCGATCATCTAGACCAAGCCCAAGAAGTGCTGGGCCGCCGGCTTTTGGTTGAGAACCCCGCGGCCTATCTCCAGTTTCGGCACTCGACGATGAACGAGTCCGAGTTTCTCAATGCGGTGCTGGACCGCACTGGCTGCGGGCTGCTGTGCGACATCAACAATCTATATGTAAATTCGCAAAATTTTGGCTTCGACCCCCGCGCTTATCTGGATGCGCTGCCGGCACACGCTATTGAAGAGATCCACCTGGCCGGCCACCACTGCAATGAAGCCGATGGCCGACTAATCCTGATTGATGATCACGGCTCCCAGGTGGCCGAGCCGGTGTGGGCGCTTTACGCGGAAGCGATCCAGCGGTTTGGCCGGGTCCCGACATTGATCGAATGGGACACGCGGATTCCGCCGCTGGCCGTGTTGCTGGCGCAAGCATATCGTGCCGACGAGCTCGGTAATGCTTACGCTTGATCAGTTGCAGCATGGCATGTGCGCAGCAATACGGGGCGGCCGCGAGCCCGAATTGCTTCGCCTCATCGATAACGGCGGGATCCAACCCGAAGCGCGCCTGCGCATCTACCGCAATCACGCGATCCTGTCGTTGACCGAAACGCTCAAAGCGACTTTCCCCGTCGTTTGCCAGCTGGTTGACGAGCGGTTCTTCTGCTACGCAGCGCACGAGTATATCCGGGAGGTGCTGCCGTCCCGACCATGCTTGGCCGAGTATGGTGAGAGCTTCCCCAATTTTCTGGCAACCTTCCCGGCCTGCTGCGATCTCGTCTATCTCGCCGATGTCGCGCGGCTCGAATGGGCGATCAATTTGGCGCTGCATGCCGCAGAAGCCGAACCTGCAGATCGATCGGCATTGGCTCGCCCCGATTTCAACCTGACGCTGCACCCATCATTGCGACTGGTCTCGTCGCAATGGCCGATCGAACACATCTGGCGCGCGAACCAACCCGAAGCCGACCCGGAGACCGTGATAAGCTTAGATAGTGGGGCAGCGCGGCTAATGGTGTATCGGCGAAGCGACCGGGTTGTAATCAGGGGGCTCGAGGAGCGCACATATGCATTCCTTGATGCGATCCTTGAAGGTGAGGCCCCGATTGAGGCCGCTCCAATCTTCGATCGGGCTGCAGATCTGAATCTCCTGTTAGAGGAGGGTCTGATTGTTCGGCCTGCGCCTGCATCGGCCCGACTTTGAGACCCGAGAAAGAGATGCGGCAGGTATCGCCATCACCAGCGGTTCTTGCGAGCGTCGAGGCAGGCTACTGGACGCCAGTGCCAGCCTTGCTGCGTGCCCGGCTGTCCCTCTCATTCATCTTTTTTGCGAACGGGTTTGTGGTGGCGAGTTGGCTGCCGCACATTCCCGAGGTCAAGGAGCGGCTCGCATTAGGGGATTTCCAGCTCGGGAT
>JBARIB010000406.1:0-2037 GCA_049799535.1 Allostellaceae bacterium
AAGCGCTCGGGCTCCCGGATCGCCTCGATGAACCCGCCTACGATGGCGGTGTGCGTGTCCTCGTGGAGGTATTCGAGGAACGCCGCCGCGCTCACCGTCGCCTCGTTGCCGGAGGAGACGATATGGCTGAAGCCGAAGCGGCGGGTGTCCGTCAGCAGACTGACGCAGAGCCCGCCGCTATGTGAAAGGATCGCGACATTGCCCGCCAGTCCGGCAGGCTCGCGCAGCTCCTGCAGATAGGTCGTGCTTTTGTGGTGCGGGTTGAGGATACCCATGCAGTTGGGACCGCATAGCGCGATGCCGGCCTCGACGCAAATCGCAGCGATGCGCGCCTGCAGCGCCCGGCCTTCCGCGCCCTGCTCGGCAAAGCCGCCATCGTAGATCACCGCGGCTTTCATGCCGCGCTTGGCGGCGGCTTCGAACGCGGAGAAGACGCGCTCGTGGCCGAGGCAGAAGACCGCGATATCGGGCGCTTCCGGAAGCTCGGCGGGGCTCGCGTAGCAGGGGCGGTTGAGGACGCTCGGGTAATTCGGGTTGACCGGAAAGATCCGGCCGGCAAATCCGATACGTTCGAGCGAGGCGATGATCCGACGGCCGGGTGTCGGCTTGTCGGAGGCGCCAATTACCGCGATCGATTCCGGTCGGAACAGCGGGTCGAGCCGCATCGCCCCCACGCTTTGTCGAACAGATTCCGGTCCAGCCTAGCCGCTTCGCCGATGCAGCGGAAGCGCCGGCTCGGAGCCGCAGCGGCCCCGCGAGAGGCAGGGCCACCCACCGGGTTTGGTTTTAGAGTTCCACTTGCTCGGAGATGCTGAGCGCGTCGTCGACCTCGATACCAAGGTAACGGACGGTACTTTCGAGCTTTGTGTGCCCGAGCAAGAGCTGAACCGCCCTCAGATTGCCGGTCTTCTTGTAAATCTGCGCGGCCTTGGTCCGCCGCATCGAGTGGGTCCCATAAGCCGAGCTGTCGAGACCGGCGCGCTCGACCCAACGGTGGACGATCCGAGCGTATTGTCGTGTCGAGATGTGCGGCTGGTCATGAAAGCGGCTCGGGAAGAGGTACTGCCCGTTCCCTGGAACGCTATTGGCGACCCAATCGCGGATTGCTGCTCGGGTTTGTTCGGTGATTTCGAACTGGACCGGTCTGCCGGTTTTCCGCTGGATCACCGTGGCGCGGTCCCGGACTCGGCCCCCGACGCACACGTCGTTGAGCTGGAGCCGCACGAGGTCACAGCCCCTCAGCTTGCTGTCGAGGGCCAAATTGAACAGAGCGAGGTCGCGTCGACGCTCTTCGAGCTGAAGCCGGACGCGGATTGCCCAGACCTCCTTTGGTTTCAGCGGGCGCTTCTGGCCGATGAGGCGGCCCTTGTTCCAGGGGGCACGATGTGAAGAGACTTCCGCAGCGTCGATGCCGAGCATAGTCGTTTCCTCCGACCGACCCCGCCCTCCGCAGCACGGATCATCCGCGACCCGCAGCGCGGTAATTTACCGAAGGCAGCTCTAGCCGCATCAAGCCGACTTTCGTTCCCATCGATGTTGCCCGCCGGACCTGCCCCTAAGCGGACCTTCTTGGCGGCTCGGGAGATCGGCTGGGCGGAGCCAATCCTTCATTGATACGGCGCCGAAGTTGAGATCGCGACACGAAGCGGAAACACGGTTCGAACCCGCTTACTCGCTCGCACGTCGGATATGCCGGTGGCGCGGGGTTCCCTGCCGGTTCAGGCAGATTGAGGGGCGGCGGCCGCAGTCGTGGATGGAATCAACTTAGCTGTTTCGACCGCGTTCCGGGCCCAGCGCGCAATTTACCATTGCCCGAGACCGCCGAAGGAGCGATGCTAAACGCAAAACCATCCGAAATCCGGGGAATGTCGGTCGAGATGGTCGTCGCGTTGAATCGGCTGCGTGGATCCCGCGAGCAGAGAGCGAACCGATCCCGCGCCGCCGAGGGCGGGGCGGCCGTATGGGATTGAACAGGCGACGCCGCACATCCGCCGGTCAAATCTACGTCGCGTCAGCCTGGGGAGGCAACACGATGGC
>JBARIB010000407.1:0-2152 GCA_049799535.1 Allostellaceae bacterium
CCCACAACTGCGGGTGCGGCTTCTGCACCGGCTGGGGAAAGACCTGCAATTCCTTCAGCGTGGTGGTGGTCGCCTGTACCGGATTGCCGGCCGAGTACATATCGGGATCGCCGAGCGCGAGCACATCCTCTAGCCGACGCCCCGCCTCGTCGCGCTGGAAATAGGCGATCGTCTGCTTGTGGTTCCATTTGGTGTAGGTGGGCGGGACCGAGAAGAACTCGCCGTGATGCGAGAACGATGGCTCGGTCCAGCATTTCTTCATGATCGCGATCGATTCTTCGAATGCCTTGCGGTTGCGCTCCTGGTCCTGGATCGTCGAGCCGTACGGGCGGCCGAGCGTTTCGTTCTCGCGCGGCTGATAGCCCCGCCCGATGCCGCATTCGACCCGCCCGCCGCTGATCACGTCGAGCAGCGCGATCTGCTCGGCAAGCCTGACCGGGTGGTGCCAGACGATGATATTGGCGGCCTGGCCAAGCCGGATGCGCTTGGTGTGCGCCGCCACACTCATCTGCACCATCAGCGGGTTCGGGCTCATCTCCGCGCCCTCGGGCTGGAAATGGTGCTCGGTAAGCCAGAACGACTGGAACCCGAGCTTTTCAGCGAGAATCCCCTGGCGGACTTGGTTGACCAGGGTCTCCTGTGCCGCCCGGTGGACCTCCGGCAGCGTGCCCTTATTGAACGTGACGCCGTCTCGGTTGGTGATGATCGGCAGGCTGGACGCCCCGTTATGAAATAAGCCGATTTCCAACATGGATGGTTCCTCCCTAGTGATCCCGCGCCGCGCGCGGTGGGCAATTTTGTCGTGCAGTTCGCGTAAGCGCTCGTGGACAGCCTACTCCAGATCTGCATCGCGCCGGAAGAGCGAGGCGAGAGGTGCGGAAAAAACCGCGGGCGGGAGTGGCGCTCGGTAGGATTTGGCAAGGGCAGGACATGGCAAAGGGGGCGCGCTCTTCCTTGCTTCTGCGAGTTCAGCTCACGGCTTCGAGCTGGAGCCACTCGAAAGCCCGTAAACGTCGATAGGGAGGGAAGTTGCCGTCGGGTGTTGGCCGCGCCAGTGAGCGACTGGGCTCTTTAGATGACGCCCTCCTCGGCGAGCCGCTCGACTTCGCTCGGGGTGCGGCCGAGCAATTCGGTCAGCACCCACATATTGTCCTCCCCATAGCATGGAGCGCCGCGATTGGTCGGACCGCCGATATAGGCCGGGGTCCGGCTCAACTTCATCGGCAATTCGTAGATCGGCCAAGTGCCGATCTTGGTGCCGGTGACTTCGGTCAGCCAATTTAGGTGCCGCAATTGCGGGTCGGTGTCGACGCGGTCCTCGGCATTCTGGCACACCCCGGCCGGCACCCCGGCCTTCTGCAATTTCATCATACAGTCGTAACGGTCTTGCGTGAGCGTCCACGCTTCCATCGCAAGGTCGAGCGAATCCTGATGGATCAACCGATGCTCCAAGGTCTCGAAACGGTGGTCGTCGAGCCATTCGCGGTGCCCGGCAACCTGGGCCAACGCGCGCCATTCGTCATCGGTGAAGCAGGCAATGGCGATCCAGCGATCCTTGCCTTGGCAGCGATAGGCGCCGAGCGGTGCGGCCGGTTTGTACGGCGAGCGGTTGCCATAGCGGCGGAAGACGCGCTCATTGGCCGACCAGTCGAGGATCGTCGCGCCGGTCAGGAAAATGCCGGACTCGCATTGCGAGGCGTCGATCCATTGGCCTTCGCCGGTGCGCTCGCGGTGATAGATCGCGCCAAGCAATGCCAGCGCATAGCCATAGGCGCCCATCCAGTCGAGATAGGAATAGCCCCAGCCGACCGGCATCGCCGGCTCCGGCAGGCCCGACATCTCGCCCTGGCCGCCAAACGCCGCCGCGACCGGGCCGACCGTGCGCATGCGCCCGTAGGTGCCGTGCGCGCCCATGCCCGATTGCTGGATGTAGATGATATCGGGCCGGATCGACTTCATCACGTCGTAGCCGAGCCCCAAACGCTGCAATACGCCGGGCGAAAAACCCTCGGCCACGACATCGCAGATGCGCACCATGTCCTTGGCGATCTCCAAGCCCTTGGGGTGCCGGATGTTTAACGAGATGCCGCGCTTGCCGGCGTTCTTGTTGTTGAACTGGCCGCCCATGTCGGAATCGCGCACGCCGGGGAGC
>JBARIB010000408.1:0-1852 GCA_049799535.1 Allostellaceae bacterium
AGTCCGCGTGAGGGGTCGGGAACTCGGCCGTCCTCGATCGCGGCATGGGTCACGCATGCCCCGAGGGTCACCGCGTCAGCTTCGTCCGACACCGAACACAGTTCAGGCACGCGTGCGATATCGATCAGCAGCCCCGGCGAGGCGAGGCGCAGGTTCATCATCGCGACCAGCGACTGCCCGCCGGCAATCACACGCGCTTCGCTGCCGTTACGGGCCAGCAGATCGATTGCCTCGGTCAGGCTGCGCGGCCTGATATAATCAACGGCCGGCGCCTTCATTTCCGCGTCCGCACGGCCATTTCAGCCGCCGCGGCGGCGCGGCGTTCGGCGAATTTCGGCACCAGCCCGCGCGACGGGCCGATTTCATTACCGGCGGCGCCGGGTTCCTTCTGCGCACCACCCCAGCCGTTATGCGAGATGTCGAAAATCACTCCATTCGGATCGCGGAATTTGACCTCGTAGAAGCTGCCGCCCTTGACCTCGGGCTCACCCATCAGCCACGGCCGCCGGCCTCTTCGACGCGCCGCCGCCCCGCCTCGGGATCGTCCATCCAGACCCCGAAATGGTGCAATCCGACATGGTCGCGCCCCAAGCCCTGCGCCGCCTCGTCCGACTTGAAGTGCAGCAAGGCAAGATTGATGACTCCGTCCGACAGAAAAACGCCTTCGGCAAGGCTCGAATCGGTCTCGCCGACCACCTCCATGCCGAATGCATGTTTATAGAATTCGGCGGTCTTCCACGGGTCCGGTACCGACATTGCGATGTGACGCAATCTCCCCATCAATCCCTCCGGTTTCTCGGGCGCTCGTAGGAAATGCACACCCGCTGCTGTCGAGTGTCAATCAAAAGCGCGCCAAGTGCCGCTGCGCTTCGGAGCTCCGGTTTTGGGCGAGGGCGGCCTTCTCGAGAACGCGTTTGATGCGCTCGGCGGGAAAATCCAGCTGTACCAGGGCGACGCCGCGATCGAAGGCTTCGCGGTAGTAAGCGATCAAACGGTCACGCAGACGAAAACAGCTCATGCCTTCGAAGAATACAGGCCGCCCCGCGCTTTCCGGCAGCCGCGAGGCGTAACTGAAGCGGAAGCGAGCGTACCCGACCGCGCCGTCACTCACTGGATCATGGAACTCCCAGCGATAGCTGCGGCCGGTGTCGTGGAAACGCTGCAGCATCGCGGCAATCGTCGCCCGCCCGGTATGCGCGCCGAAGAAGCCGTCCTCGTAGGTTCCCTCCTCCGTGAACAGCCTCGCTAGACCTTGCCCGTCATTGGCTTCGACGGCAGCCGAAAAGCTTCTCAACAAGCTGGCAAAGGTCATCTACGGCTCCTTCGTCGGGAGTGAATCTTGCGGTTTCCGTCGCTCGCGACCATTGTCATGATAAACCTCGAAAGGAGCGGAGCATGGCGGTCTCCACTCAGATGCGCGAATCCGGTTTCAAGACAAATCCCGACTATAAGATCTTATTCGAGCCGTCGCCGCGGCGGCAAAACTCTCGCTAAGGTTGTCCCCCTGACGCCTGTCTTTGGCCTCCCTCGGAAGCCGCCGGCAGCGGGGTCTTGCACCACCAGTTGGGCAATTTTTGGATCATGATTCTTGCCGGCCCGCTTCCCGGTGTCTGAACCGCCGGGACAAACCCGGGCTCGCCCGCTATCATCGGCGCGCTCTGCCATCGGTTCGGGACAAGCCTGTGCGAAGGATCGACGTTCTTGCTATTCAGCGCCTCGCCGCCGCCGAGCGGGCGAAGATCGAGGCAATCGATCCGGCGGTTCGCGTGACTGATGCCGGCGGCTGGTTCGACGGCGAATATCGCGAGACCTGGCCCGCTTATACCGCGTCGCGCTATCTGCGGCCGGGCTC
>JBARIB010000409.1:0-3165 GCA_049799535.1 Allostellaceae bacterium
CGCGGCATCTCTCTGCGCTCGCTCGCGGACAACGGTCAAATTCCGCGCGAGTCAAAACCTAATTAGACGAGTGATAGCAAGTGCTGTAATGGCAACACGAATGTTGCCATAATCATGTCGAACTCTCCGTCCGGCTCCACCGAGTGAGAGAGGCTTGTTTGTTTCTTCATTGCAAAAACAGGAGGGCAGCAGGCGACGCGATTGGGCGCCCGCCCGACTTCAGCGTAGCTCGTCAACCGATACGGCTGGGAGGAGGGTCGATCATGATTACTCTCCGCTCTTTGACGCGTGGGCGCGCAACTCGTCGACCAGGACCCGCATATTCTCCGAATAGTCGATCGGCACGGTGACGAGGTGGACCCCGCCGCCGGCAAAGGCGGCTTCGAGCGTCGGCACCAGACTATCGGCGCTCTCCACCCGGCTGCCTCTGAGGCCGAAGGCCTTGGCATAGGCAACGAAGTCGGGATTGCCGAAGGTCAGGCCGAAATCGGGAAAGCCGTCCGCCGCCTGCTTCCAGCGGATCATTCCGTAGGCATTGTCCTGCACGATCAGCACGACGAGGTTGAGCCCAAGACGCGCCGCCGTCTCCAGCTCCTGCGAGTTCATCATGAACCCGCCGTCGCCGCACACCGCCAGCACGCGCCGGGTCGGAAAAAGCATCGCGGCCATCATCGCCGAGGGGAGCCCCGCTCCCATCGTCGCGAGTGCGTTGTCGAGCAGCAGCGTATTCGCAACCCGCGTACGGTAGTTGCGAGCGAACCAGATTTTGTACATCCCGTTGTCGAGGCAGACGACGCCGTCCTCCGGCATCACCTGCCGCACATCGTGCACGATGCGCTGCGGCGTCAGCGGATAGCGGTTTTCTTCTGCCCGGTCGCCGATGCTCGCGAGAATCTGCTCGCGCAGCGGCAACAGCGCGCCCGCCCTCGGCAATTTGCCTTCGAGACGGTCGGCGAGCAGCGTGAGGCTTGGACCGACATCGCCAATGAGCTCCGCATGCGGGAAGTACACCTCCTCGACAGTGGCGGGAAGATAGCCGACATGCAGGACCCTCGGTCCGCCCGGGCCCATCAAGAACGGCGGCTTCTCCACTGTATCGTGGCCTATCGAGATGATCAGATCGGCCCGCTCGATCGCATCGTGGACATAGTCGCGCTCCGACAGCGCGGCGGTTCCCATGTAGAGCCCGGATCCGCCGGCGACGGCGCCCTTGCCCATTTGCGTATTGAAGAACGGGATTTGCAGGCGCTTCACGAAATCCGACAAGGCGTCCGCCAGGCGCGGGCGGCTCGCGCCCGCGCCAAGCATCACCAGGGGGCGCTCGGCATCGAGGATCAGTCCGGCCGCTCGGTCCAACGCCGCGGGAGGGGCGATCGGCTGCGCGATCGGGTGGGGCGGCACCGGCGAGATCTCGGGCGCTTGCTCTGCCGCGATGTCCTCCGGCAGTTCGAGATGCACCGGGCCTGGCCGCTCCTGCTGCGCGACCCGAAAAGCCTCGCGCACGACCGACGGGATCGTCGCCGGGCTGACGATCTGATGCGCCATCTTGGTCAGCGGTGTCAGCGTCGAAACGACGTCGACGACCTGAAACCGCGCCTGCTTCCGGCTCAGAATGCCTTTCTGGCCAGTTATCATGACCATCGGCATCGCGCCGAGCAGGGCGTAGGCGGCGCCCGTCGTCAGATTGAGCGCGCCCGGACCCAGCGTCGAAAGGCAGACACCAGCCTCGCCCGTCAGCCGCCCCAGTGTGGCTGCCATGAACGCCGCCGCCTGTTCGTGGCGGGTCACCACCAGTTTGATCGTCGAGCGACGCAGGGTTTCGACGACGTCGAGATTTTCTTCCCCCGGGACCCCGAAGATCTGCTTTACACCCTCGCTCTCCAGTGCCGATACGAGCAGATCAGCCCCATTCATCCCATCACCTCATTAATCAACCCGAGAATGCAGACCTGTAGGGTGGGTTGAGCGCAGAGCAACCCACCGTTGTGGCCCGGAAATGATGGGTTTCGCTCCGCTCAGCCCATCCTACACTCCCTATGATCTGCTACACTCCCTATGCTCGCGACTTGGCAACACTGCTTTCCTTAAAGACGTCGGGCGACCGCTTCGGCGAATTTGCGCGTCAATGCGCGGCCCCCAATATCGCGTGTTCGTAAGTTGTCCTGGTTGACTGCCACACCGTCGATCGCATGGCGTTTCAGGTCACGCTGTATCCCCCTATGCGGAACCGAGTGCCTGGAGACGATGGGGGAAGCTGCTATAGTGCGCAGTTTGATCCCTTTCAGTCCTGACCCCCGGTGAACTCGGACGCAAGGTCTGCGAAGATGGGACGGATCGAACCCGCTCGTTTCTGGACGCGGGTCGAAGCCTCCTGGAGCCGCAGGACTTCAACGAGCTGGTCCACTGTGCCGGCCAGTCGCATCGCAGCGCCCTCGATCAGGGTCAGTTGTGCCCGTAGCGCGCCGCCGCGGAGCCTGCGGGCGAGAACATCATTTGCGCTGACGATCACCTGCAGGGACTGCCGCAAGTCCATCGCCATCTCGGCTGCACAGAGGTCGTTGTGCAATTCTCCAAGGCCGTCGCTCCTGGCTGCCGGTGCGCAGATGTGCGGCGCGGAAGCACTAGTGCCGTTTACGCTGAGTGTCGCCATTCGAATCTGCTCCTATGAGCTGTGTCGGGCTCACCTATGCCGCCGGGCCGCTGAGCCCGATCGCACGCGAACTTAAAGCAGCAACGTCGGCCGAGTCTTTGGCGCGCCGTGAATAGATCTGAAAAATTTGATACTTACGCGGGCTGACGTTCAGCTTGCCGGCCTGTCCTGAAAAATCCTGAAATTTGTTGAGGCGCCTCTATAATGGCGGGCGATGGATCCCGCCTCCGAAGCAACGGCGAGCCTCTCGTTCGGGCGTTTCCGGGTGTTGCCGCATCGCCGCGAGCTGCTGGCCGACGGTCGGCCGATCAAGCTTGGCGGCCGCGCTTTTGATGTGCTGATGGCGCTGATCGAGGCGGGCGGAGCCGTCGTCAGTAAAGACGCGCTGATGGCGCGCGTGTGGCCCGACCGGGTCGTCGAGGAGAACAATCTTCAAGCCCAGATTGTGGCGTTGCGCAGGGCTTTCGAAGCGGAGCGTGACCTAATCCGCACGGTCTCCGGACGCGGCTACCAGT
>JBARIB010000410.1:0-9445 GCA_049799535.1 Allostellaceae bacterium
GCGTCCGCTGCACGGGCTCGGACGACGGCTCGACCGCACCGGGTGCCGGATTGGGCGGGATCTGCGGGCTCGGCGGTGGTGATGCGTATGAACTACCCGCCGGATATGGGTTACGCCAGGAGTAAGGATAGGGGCCTGGATAACCCCATGGGTAATAAACGTAGGGATATAGCATCCCGACAATAATCCAGCGCTCGACAACACGACCAGCCTGGGCCACCGCGGTCGCCGATGTTTTGTCACGGTTCTGTTTTGCCTGAGAAATTGGGCTTCCGCTTTTCTAGGAAGGCGCAAACGCCCTCAACGAATTCTTCGGTTGCCGCGCAAGCGGCAAAGCTTTCGGTCTCGCGTCTCAGCTGGGCATCGAAACTATCGCCGAGTGTCGCCTGCAGCAGCGCTTTCGTGCGCGCATAAGCGTGGATCGGCCCGTTCGCCAGCCGCTTAGCAAGCGCCGTTGCCTCGTCGTCGAGGGTAGCCGGCGGAACCAGCCGGTTTACGATGCCAAGCTGAAGAGCGCGTGCGGCATCGAAACGGTCTCCGAGCATCATCAGCTCTGCGGCCTGCTTCAGCCCGACGGCGCGCGGCAATATCGCCGTCAAACCCCCGTCGGGGCTGGTGCCGAGATGAATATAGCCCGAGGCGAAGATGGTGTCGTCGGCGGCAAGGGCCAGATCGGCGGCGGCGACAAGACTCAGCCCGAAACCGGCGGCGGCGCCCTGCACGGCGGCGATCACGGGTTTCGGCATGTGGCGCAGCCGCGTCAAGATTGGATGAAGGCTGTCGACGATGCGGTAGAGCGCCCTACGACGCTCGGCCGCCGGCAGTCCGATCAGCTCGCCGAACATCGTAATGTCCCCGCCAGCGCAGAAATGCTTGCCGGCGCCGCGCAAAAGCACGACGCGGGCAGCGGGATCCTCGGCGGCTTCGGCTGTCGCCTCGCCGAGTTCGGCGATCAGGTCGCGGTTGGCGGCATTCAGCACCTCCGGCCGGTTGAGCACAATCTCGAAAACGGCTTCATGCCGTCGCACGACAACATTCGGCATCGCTCGGCTCCGTCGGCGCTGCTGTCTATGATAGGGCGCGCTTTCACGGAGACGATACCATGGCCTTTACGATCCTGCGCGGCGGCCGCGTGCTGGACATCGCCACCGGCACTGCAGACCCCGCAGATATCCTCGTGGAGGACGACACGATCCGCGAAATCGGTCCGCCTGGCTGCCCGGCTCCGGCCGACGCCGTCGAAATCGCGGCGGCGCGGCGGCTTCTGCATCCGGGTCTCGTCAATGCCCATACCCATGCTCATGGCAATCTCGCCAAGGGAATGGGCGACCGCTGGACACTAGAATTGTTGCTCAGCGCAGCGCCTTGGGTCAGCGGCAACCGAACTGCGGATGACAAATACCTGTCAGCCCAGCTGGGCGCGGTCGAAATGGTGATGAAAGGCTGCACCGCCTGTTACGACCTATTTTTCGAATTGCCGCTACCGACCACTGAGGGGCTTGCGCTGGCAGCGAAGGCTTACGCCGACGTCGGCATGCGGGCGGTCGTTGCGCCTATGGTGGCCGACCGCAGCTTCTATGAGGTGATCCCCGGTCTTATGGAGGCGGTGCCGAGGTCACTACAGCAGCGTGTGGCGGAGCTGCGCTTGCCCCCGGCGGAGGCGACACTGGCGGCAATCCGCAGCGCATTGCGCGGTTGGTCTTTCGATCGCGAACAGGTCCGGCCGGCGGTCGCGCCGACGATCCCGCACCACTGCTCGGACGCCTTTATCCAGGGCTGCGCAGCCCTGGCCCGTGATTTTGAGGTTGGATTGCACAGCCATGTCGCCGAATCGAAAGTGCAGGCGGTGACCGGTGTCCGGCTTTACGGCCGCACCCAGACCGCGCACCTCGACAGTCTCGGCGTGCTGGGGCCGCATTTCACCGTCGCGCATGGCGTGTGGCTCGATGAAGACGACATGGCGCGCCTCGGCGGTCACGGCGCGTCGGTCGCGCACAACCCCGGCAGCAACATGCGCCTCGGAAGTGGGCTTGCCGATAGCCGGGCGATGCTGGAGCGGCGGGTCAATCTGGGGATCGGCACTGATGGCGCGGTTTGCTCCGATAATCAAAACATGTACGAGGCAATGCGGCTGGCCTCCTTTGTGTCCAAGGTGCAGGGGCCGGATTGGCGGCGTTGGCTGTCGACGCGCGAGGCGGCCTTGGCGGCGACCGAAGGCAGCGCCCGTGCGCTTGGCTTCGACGGTCGGATCGGTCGGCTCGCACCCGGCTACAAGGCGGATATTGTCATGCTCGATCTCGACCACCCGAACTGGCTGCCGTTGAATGACCCAGTCAACCAGCTGGTGCATACCGAGGACGGCACCGCAGTCGCCAGCGTGATGATCGGCGGCCGTCTCGTCGTCGACAACCGGCGCCTCCTAACCGTCGATCTCGAGCGGCTGCGCGACCGGGTGGCGGAAGCCCGCGAGCGTCTCTCCGCTGCCAACGCCGATTATCGCCGCCTATACGATTCGCTGGAGCCGGTCGTCGGCAGCTATTGCCCCGGTCTCGCCCGCACCCCTTACCACGTCAGCCGATACGGGGCCCAGCCCTAGCCGGATTTCGCATAAACCGTTCGCGGAGCGCGATTGCCCCAAAGCCCAACAGATCAGCCGCGGCTACTCCGCTGCCGCACGCTCGATCGGAGCGCTCCGCGCGGGCTCGGCAGGAGAGCTGCTCCGAGCCATTTCTTCTCTTCCCTCACCCAGCCGCGCTGCCGCTTTGCGGGTTATCGCGGCGGTGTCGTCGCCGACTGCGCGGATCTGCGAGGCGGTGAGCTGCAGGCAATCTGACATCCATTCATGCTGAGCCTGCACCAAATCCAGGATATCGCGAGAGGCGCATATCTTTTGGATCGATCGGGAAGATGCCTCAAATGCCTCGCGTTGCCGCTGTGCCCAGCCGGTCATCAACGCTTCGATGCCGGCTAGGAGATCACGTTGGGCACCGACCCACAACTCGGCTTCTTTTACAAATGCGGTTCCCACGGGAAACTCTGCCGGGGCAAGGTTTGCATTCGATTTTGCTTGGATCATCTCAGTCCACTCCGAGGGAAAGCTTGCCCATCGTCGCTTGAGGCGACGCCTTCATCGGATTTCAAGTACGCTAATTTTCTGCTGCGAGCAGATGATGCTGCGACGCTTGCGGCACCAATATGGCGGTTCTGAAAATAAAGTTAACGAAGCTCCGTGCCGCAGCATCCGCCGGAAAACTAGCCCGATGCACGATGTCCGGTCAGAGAAAGCCCGCGCAAGACATCCATTGCCTGCGTCAGTTGCTCGTCCTTTGCCGAGCCGATGTCGCCGGTGGCGACCGAAGGAGCCTCTTCCGGAGCCGGGGTCGCGGTCGCTCCCGGAGGAGCTTCGGCCGGCGGCGTACCGGGCGTCTGGGCAGGCTGATCAGGGTTCTTTAGCGCGCCCGGTAGATCGGCTTCGTGGCGGCCCTCGCCGCGCCCCAATTTTGCCAGCTTGAGAGCCGTCACGCCGAGATCGGGCTCCAGGCCCTTTCCTTGAATTTCGTGTCCATTGGGGCTCATGAAACGCGCGGTCGTAAGCCGGATCGCGCCGCCATTGCCCAACGGGATCAAGCTCTCGATGGAGCTCTCCCCGAAACTCTTAGTCCCAAGCAGCGCGGCTCGATGGTTGTCCTGCAATGCTCCGGCAACCAGCTCTGCCTCGCGCGCCGTCCCGCCATTGATCAGCGCCACGATGGGCAGACCTTTTGCCACATCTCCAGGGGTTGCGCTGATCCGCTTGGTGTTGGCCGGCTGGCGTCCCTTGACGACGACAATCTCGCCCTTATCGATCAGCGCGTCGGCGGTGGCCACCGCCGCATCAAAATTCCCACCCGGATTGTTCCGGAAATCGACGACAAAGCCGATCAGCTTATTGCCGGTGCGCTGCCGCAAATCCTGAACGACCTCTGCAAGCGACGCCGCCGTGCCGCCGTCGAAGCCGGCGATGCGCACATATCCGATGTTGCCTCCCTCGACGCGTCCTGCGACGGTCTGCAGCTTGAACGGCACACGCTTGATCTTGACCTCGATCGGCCCGCTATTGCCGCGGCGCAAGGTGAGTTGCACTTCACTGTCCGCGGGACCGCGAAATTTCTGCTCGGCTTCCCCGAGGGTCAGGTCGAAGGTCGGCTCCTTGTCGATCATGAAGATCACGTCACCGGGTTTGATCCCGGCTTGCGCCGCCGGAGAACCGTCCTGCGGCGAAATCACCTTCAGCTGACCGTTCTCGATCGTCACAACCAGGCCGAGGCTGGCCTGGTTATCATTTGCAGGCGTTTGCATCGCTTTGAATGCGGGCTCGTCAAGATAGGACGAGCGGGGGTCGAGACCCGACAACATGCCCGAGACCGCCGCGCCGATCAGCTTTGTGTCTGCGACTGCGTCGACCGAGTCCTGGCGGATCCGCTCAAAGGCTTCGTCAAAAAGGTTGAGCTCTTCGTAGACTCCATCTTTTCCGGTTTGTTGCTCCGCAAAAACAGCCCCAGCCATAAACAACAGGGATACCAGGGCGAACATTGCCAATCTGGGCATGTATAATATCCTCGATGAATCGGTCTCGACCGGCGGTGCTGACCGTAGCCGAAACATCGTGGCATTTACATGGCCTTGGCAAGCGATGCCTCGGCCGTCCGGAGGCGAGCTTGCCAAGGAGCGTCTGAGATGGTTCTGTGCGCCTCGGAAACCCGGACACGCTAGGAGACCGTAAAAGTGGATCTGCTGGATCGGGTTAATCAAACCAAGTTGCCCTTTGCCGAACTGATGGGCCTCGAGTTCGTCAGCGCCGCGCCGGACAAGGTAGTCGCCGAGATGACCGTCCGCGAGGATCTGTGCACCATTCCTGCCGTCGCTCACGGCGGCGCGATCATGGCGTTTGCGGACACGCTCGGCGCCATGGCCACGATCATCAACTTGCCGCAAGGCGCCGGAACCACGACCATCGAGAGCAAGACCAATTTCATCGCCCCCGCGCCGGTCGGAACGCGAGTAATCGGGGAGACGACTCCCGTCCATCGTGGCAGGCGTACAATGATCTGGCAGACGCGAATCTCTACCTCGGAAGGCCGTCTAGTCGCGCTCGTCACCCAAAGCCAGCTCGTTCTCTGAGCGCCCGGACCGTTGCTCGATTAGCCCGGTCCGCTGAACCGCTTGTTCACGTCCTGTTGAATCCGGTAGTCGGTAAAATGCGGTAGCCTGCCTCGATGAGCAGAACTCTCCCATTGTTTATCGTAATCGGCCTGGCGCTCGGTATCTCCCCCGCCAAGGCAGGCGAACGCCCGGTCCTCATCGAGCTGTTCACGTCCGAGGGCTGTTCGTCCTGTCCGCCGGCCGATGCTTTGCTCGCCGAATTTTCCAGACGACGGGATGTGCTGGGCTTGTCCTTTCATGTCGATTACTGGGACCGGCTCGGCTGGAAAGATCCGTTTTCCAGCCCCGCAGCTACCCAGCGCCAGCAGCGCTACGCCGATCTGCTTGGAGTTGCCACGGTCTACACGCCGCAAATCGTCGTCGACGGTAAATGGCAGGCAGTCGGATCCGACCGCGCCGAAATCGAACGCGCGCTCGGCGCTGCGCGACAGAATTTGCCACAGGTGGCGGTCGGCCTCACCGTCGATCACGACCGCGCGCAGATTTCCTTGGGCTCCGCCGACGAAGGGCTCGCGGCGGGTGTCGTGCTGATCGGCTTCGACCGGCAGCATGTGAATGCCGTTTCGCGCGGCGAGAATGCCGGCCGCACCCTCGCGCATGTAGATGTCGTACGCACCCTCCAGGAGGCGGGGCAGTTCGACGGCCGGGCGAACGTCATCGAAGTGCCGATCCGCTTGCGATGCGATCGTTTCGTGACGGTGGTGCAAGCTCGCGACGGCCGCGTTCTCGGAGTCGCGGTCCGCGACGCCAATCCGCTTTGAGCGTGGTACCGGCCGATGTATCGCCGGTTAGGCAAGCCAGAGCCATCCGTGATCGCCGCTCATTAAGTCAAAGTCCCGGACTGGTCGCGCGATCCCGATCATGACAATCTCACGGCCTCTCAAGGCCGGAGGCTCATCGATGGAAATCGAACGGCTCGACCACTTGGTACTCACGGTCGCCGATATCGCGCGCACCTGCGAATTCTACACCCGGGTTCTGGGGATGGAGGTGGTGCGGTTTGGTGAAGGCCGCACGGCGCTGCACTTCGGCCAGCAAAAGATCAATCTGCATCCGGCGAGCAACGTCCCAGGGCTTGTGGCCGATAAGCCGACTCCGGGCTCCGGGGACCTTTGTTTCATCACCCCTGTCCCGTTGGCGCAAGTAATCGCTCATCTCAATGATTGCGGTGTTTCGATCGTCGCCGGTCCTGGGCCGCGTGCCGGTGCCATCGGCACGATACAATCGGTCTATATTCGCGATCCGGACCAGAACCTGATCGAGATCTCGAATTATTGAGAGAAGGCCAGGATGCGGCTGAGGTATCGCGATATTTTGTTCGACATCGTTCAGGCTGGGCTTGTCGGCGTTACGATGCTGGTTGGCTCGACGGCGCCAAGCGCGGCCAACGCCGGCTTGCGTGGGGGAATTGGCGCAACTGGGGTTGGTATCGCCCCTGGGATTGGCCCAACTGGCATAATTGGCGCAATTCGCGCAACTGGTGAGCGCCGCGCGGTTCTGATCTATTCGCCTGCGTAGGTGTTGGTAGTCTGCAACCCGGGCTCCAAGAAGCTGTCGATGCCGCTGATCCGCACCTGCGCCTTCCGTCTCTTCAATTTAGTCTTGTTGCTGGGTTTAGTGGCGGCCACCCGTGAACAGCATGTTGCGCTCGCCGGGAGCAATGGCGGTGTTTCGTTCGCCCTAGGGATAGGCGGGGTCTTCGATCGCGTGGCCTACGCCGTAGACGGAGCGGAATCGAGCCACGGGGCCGATCCGGGGATGTGGCGGTTGCAACCGAACGGGCCACAGGGGCCGATGCAGGTTTCGGCTGTCGCTGCCGCCGATGTCGGGGGCGGCGACCGGTTCGACGAAACCGAAAACCGGGCGCTTGGCCGCGCCTATCTCGCTCGAATGTATCGGCGATATGGCAGCTGGCCCGACGCGGTTGCCGCCTACAATTGGGGACCCGGGCATATGGACAGCTGGATCAGCGGCGGGCGCCCAGTTGCCAAATTTCCGGTGATGGTGGAGCAGTACCGGAACCACGTGCTCGTTACATCGGGTTTGGCCGCTGTGCCACTTGCATCGGGAGCCGGGTTTTCGCCCTTAAATTCGCGTTTGGCGAGGCTCGAGATGCTCCGCTCTCAGGCCAAACGGCAGATGATCGCTCGGCAGCGACGTGGTGATGAGCGCGATGTCGCCGTCGCGCTGCTCTACACTGACATCATGCGGACGACGGATCCTGCCGCGCGCTGAGTTGCTTGCAAGCGGGCGGGACGGCCCCGCAAGGCTACCCGGAGGGTTCGCACAAGCAGGCTGGATACCCTGCCAGATCCGTCGAAATGAATATTTGGGTTGTCTTCTCCCCCTTACCCCGGCGGAACCGGGACCGCCGGGCTGCCGGACACCTCCTCCAAACTCGAGTGAAGCGCCAGATCGGGCCTCGATCGAAACAGAGCCCATCCGAGGGCTCCCGTGGCCATAAGGTCGAGAAAGACGGGAAATCCCATTTCCATCAGGAGGTCGGCCAGGACCTCAGTCGCGATAACCATCAACAAGGCGAAGGCGGGACTGAGGAGAAAGACGGCGGCGACAACCGACCGGGCGCCCCAGTTTCGAAGACTGCGCATTGCATGATCCCGTGGGCCCATTGGCCCCGAACGATAATGCGGAGCGGACGTGAAGAAGTTATTGACCGAGACGGATAACCGGGAGGCAAGACGCCCAGCGGAGCGAATCATCGGCGGCATGCCCACAAAACACAATGACAGTCAGCGGCCACTCAATCCGTCTGAGCTCAGCCGCCTATGCCCCTCTATGGGGGAGCCTCGTGTGATCGCCAAGCCAGTCCGTCCTACACGCCAGCAGTCAACAGAATGTCCGACGTCGAGGGTTTCCGAATTGGATAGCCCCTGGGTGGGGACGGTTTTCATTCATCGATCGGACTGGCCGGTCCGTGTGTCTCATCCCATCGGACGCGGGTCAAGAAAGAGAGCCAGCGATTTGTCTCTCTCAATACGCCTAGGACCGAAGACACGAACCAAAGGTTGAGACAAAGCAGGAACAGGGTGCCTAGTTCGAACCAATGGATGATCACCCAGCCCATGTTCTGCCTCCTGTGCAGTCCATTCCGACAATGCCCAGACCACAGCGCTCATTCCCAGCCCCACATTCGGCCCAGTCCGACATTCGGCCCAGTCCGACATTCGGCCCAGAGCATCCAGCCGCTCCGGGCACGTCGTCTTCGCCGTATTTTGTAGCGGATTTGCCTAGCCGCGGAGCCTGTTCGGGCAGCTCCATAGCGGGATCGGCGGGGAACGGCCAACCTGCGGGCCATGCCCTCCGGTCGCAGACAAGAGCGCCCAAGAGCGCAAAAACCTCTGGCAAGTTTCAGACCGCGGTATGAGATCCCCTAGGAAGGACTGAAACCCGATCAGGTCAGACGAGCTGGTCCAAGGCACTGGTGCGGCATGGGGCCGAGGAGCGGGCCGCGCTGGCGGAGGTGCTGGGCGTGGAAGCCGAGAATGCTCGTCTTAGGGACTGCCCTGAACCGGCGCACCTCGGACCCAACTCAGAGACTTTATGAAAGGCCCCTATCTATTCGCCGCCATCGTCAGAGAGCACTCCTCGATTGTCCGGATCGGATAAAACTCAACGCATTCAGCCTTGTCGAAGATAACCTCAAACGGTTCGATCGCCTCTGCCGCTAACGCCATTGCTTCCGCTTCATTGGCGGCGGTGACTTGGGTTGCCAGCGTGCAATGAGGAACCCAGACACCTGGCTGGTAATGAGATCGACACAAGCGTGGATCTATCAGCTCGTGTATTGCCGAGTGAGCATGCAACAGAGGTTCTGACCCCTCGGGAGCTGCCCAGAAGACAAGTTCTGGCGCTTCGAAGAAAGCGATCTTGTCGAACCTCAGCCGAACCGGCGGATGAACGCCAAAGGCGAAGCGCAACGCTTCCCTTAGCTGGCGTTCCGGAATGCTATCGTAGACCGCCAGCGTCACATGGGGTGGATGGTTGAGAGCGAGCATCGAAGGTACGCGCTCGAACCGGCTGAATTTGGCCCAATATTCACGGAGCCGCGAGCCTGTCTCGCCCGATGCGGTTATGCCGATCCCAAATGCCACGTGAATGATCTAGCCCGGCCTATTCTTGCACCTAGACCACATGTCCGCCTGAAGACGGGGCGACCCGTCTCACAGTATGCAGGTAGCGAGGGTTGCGTCGGATTGGCCGATGCCGAGCCTCATGCATAGGA